>DUPR01000054.1 GCA_012838205.1 Methanobacterium sp. | reverse complement strand
GAAATCGAGTTAAGAGTCGCTGAAGCACTGCAACAGGATGTGGGCAAAGGGATGGTGCGCATAGACCATGATCTAATGAATGAAATTGGCGCAAATCCTGGTGATATTGTTGAAATAATTGGTAAAAGAACCACCGGTGCCATAGCCGGGAATTCCTATCCTGCAGATGTGGGGTTGGAAATCGTTCGTATGGACGGACTCACACGATCAAATGCAGGAACATCCATCGGAGAAACCATAACTATCCGAAAATCACAACCCAGAATGGCTAATAAAGTAGTCATAGCCCCGGCAGCTAAGGGAATGCGTATAATGGCTTCAGGAGACATTATCAAAAGGAACCTCATGGGCCGAGCAGTAACCCGGGGAGATGTACTGGCTCTGGTATCCCCCCGAAGAACCAAAGAAACATTAAGAGAATTCCCCGGTTCTGAAGACATCTTCCGGGAATTTTTCGAAGCCACCACACCATTTTCTCTAGGAGAAATCAAGTTCACTGTAGTATCAACCAACCCTGCCGGACTGGTGCGAATCAATGAAACCACCCAAGTGGAAGTTAGACCTGAAGCAGTGGAGTTAATGGAGAAAAAAGTCCCAGACGTAACTTATGATGATGTGGGTGGGTTAAAAAAAGAAATTTCCAAAGTCAGGGAAATGATTGAACTCCCACTCCGCCATCCAGAAATATTTGACAGATTGGGAATAGACCCACCTAAAGGAGTGCTATTACACGGAGCACCCGGCACTGGAAAAACACTCCTCGCTAAAGCAGTATCCAGTGAGAGTGGATCAAATTTCGTGGCTATTAACGGACCTGAAGTTATGAGTAAATTTGTGGGAGAGGCTGAAAAGAAAATCAGGGAAATCTTTGAAGAAGCAGCTGCCAATGCCCCCACTGTAATATTCATTGATGAAATAGATGCCATTGCCCCTAAAAGGGAAGAAGCCACTGGCGAAGTTGAACGCCGAGTAGTGGCACAAATACTGGCACTTATGGATGGACTGAAAGAAAGAGGTAAAGTAATTGTTATTGGAGCCACAAACCGTCCTGATGCCCTTGACCCAGCCTTACGAAGACCTGGTCGTTTTGACAGGGAAATCGAGTTACGAGTTCCAGACAGGGATGGCCGGGCAGAAATATTAGAAATACACACACGGGCAATGCCCTTAGATGATGATGTGGAAGTTAGTAAACTAGCTGAAACCACTCATGGATTTGTAGGTGCAGACCTGGCAGCACTCTGCAGAGAAGCAGCTATGAATGCCTTAAGAAGAGTTTTACCCGATATTGACTTGGAAGAACAGCGAATATCATCGGAAATCTTAGACAAACTCTTTGTCACCAGCAATGATTTTATTGATTCCATGAAATCCATAAGTCCCTCTGCACTACGGGAAGTGTTTATAGAAGTTCCTAATGTACACTGGGAGGATATTGGAGGACTGGACGAACTCAAGGAAAACCTTAAAGAAGTGGTGGAATGGCCATTAACCAACATATCCTCATTTAAACGTATTGGAATACAACCTTCCAAGGGCATACTCCTATTCGGACCCCCTGGTACTGGTAAAACATTGCTCACAAAGGCAGTTGCCACCGAATCAAAGGCTAACTTCATCTCAGTTAAAGGATCTGAAATACTGAGTAAATGGTTCGGTGAATCAGAACGTAAAATATCCGAAATATTCACCAAAGCAAAACAAGCATCTCCCTGTATAATCTTCTTTGATGAGATCGATGCAATAACGCCCATCAGAGGTTCTGCTGCTGGCGAACCTAGAGTTACCGAGCGCATGGTTAACACCATACTATCAGAAATGGATGGACTGGAAGAATTGAGGGGGGTGGTGGTTATAGGAGCAACTAACAGGCCGGATTTGATTGACACGGCACTTTTGCGCCCAGGCCGATTTGATGAAGTTGTACTGGTACCCCCACCTGATGAAGACGCACGAAAAGAGATACTTCGCGTTCATGTGGGACACATGGCCCTGGATGAGGATGTTAAACTGGGACAACTGGCTAAGAAAACTGATGGATACTCTGGGGCCGATATTGAAGTGCTATGCCGTAAAGCAGGTATGATCGCCCTCCATGAAGATATGGACATAGAAAAAGTATCTTACAAACACTTCAAAGCAGCTTTAAAGAAAATAAATCCTTCAACCACTCCTAAAACCAAAGAATACTATGAACAAATAGCTCAAAAGCTGGGCAGAGGCATAGAACCTAAAAAGATTCGAGAGGAATTCCCTCGAGAAGTGGCCTAGTGAATTTTTCCAAAAAGATTATAGTTAGAGGTAAGATTTGTGGATAAAAAAGAAAACAAAAGGAAATTCGAATTTTTTGATGTAACTGCCGATGTGGGTTTCCGGGCTTATGGTACTAGTATAGATGAGACTTTCCAGAACGCTGCCCTGGCCATGTTCGAAGTCATGACTGACACCACCCACATTAATCCACAAATTAAGCGAAACATAACCCTGGAATCAGAAGACTTGCAAGCCCTCCTATATGACTGGTTAAGTGAATTGTTATTCATCCATGATTATGAATCACTGGTTTTTTCTCAGTTCAACGTTAAAATAACCAAGACTGCTGATGGAAGTTTAACTTTGCATGCTGAGATTGAAGGGGATGAATTCAATCAAGCCATCCATGAAGTTAGAGATGAAGTTAAGGCAGTCACCTTCCACCTAATGGAAATCAAGAAGGAAAATGGGTTCATGGTCCAAGTGATTTTAGATACATAGTAACATCTGGAATTTTAGATACATAGTAACAACTGGACATTATAATTGGGTTATGCTGTGATTTTCATGCCTTATCTGGTCTGTGGAGAATGTGGGAAGTATTACCAACTTCAGGAAGGTGAATCTCCTGAAAATTTCCTTTTGAGTTGTACTTGTGGTGGCAGATTAATTCTGACCGAATCACTGGATGACATCGAATCACTGGATGGCACGGAATTATTGCAAAAACAGGAAGAACAACACGGTTACAAAAATAAAGAAGTGTCCAATAGAATATTAAACTCTGATGAATTAGTGGATGCTCCCAATCTTGCAGGGTTACCAAAAACTGTGCAAAACCCTCTAACACTAAAATTTTTTAAAATCAGCAGTATTTTAGCCATATTTGGAATATTAATCATATCCGCCAGTATTATAGAGTTTAGTGACGGTTATGGTTTTATATCTTCCAATGAAAACGAAAAATACTCCCAGGAACAGATCAGCTGTTTCCTGGAAACTACTTTCAGCCAGGAGTATCATGGCCAATGCCATGATCGGGTGGGGAAATGGAACATTAACGTTGTCAGAATCAAAATATTTGGTTCACCCACACCAGAGGACATGAATACTCTGAACAAAGCTATTAATGATATAAATGTTAATGCTAAATCTTTTCGAATGGTAATTGATGATAAAAACCAGTATGAACCGGATATGGAAATATATTTCATACCCCACTTACAATTTGCCCAATACTCTGTTAACCCATCAGAAGCTGATGGATTCACTGAATGGCTGGTCAGCACCAGCAGTATTTATGGTGGAAATCCTGCTGGAGAAATATTCAAAGTAAGAGTATTCATTGGCAGTGACCAGCTAAGTCAAGCCAGGCGTTCCCATGTCATAGTCCATGAACTGGGACATTGTCTTGGATTTCATCATAATCAGAATCGAAACAGCGTATTATGTTATCAAGGACCAGTCATCACCGAATTCACAGATTTGGATAAAACTATGATACGAATGCTTTATCGTGAGGATATATTGCCTAACATGTCCAGAAATCAGGTGGAAACTATTCTAAACAATTCCAGAAGAAGCTTCTTTTTTTGAGAAATTACTCAACAAGGTAGTAGTATAGGGTGGATTTATTGAACAAGGCAGTAATATGCAAGGAATTATTCAACAAAGGAGTAATTATAGAATTCGAACTGTTAAGTGAAGGAAATTTATTTATAAGATGGTGTTAGGTATGGTGGGATTTATCTGGTTCAGGATGTTTTTATTAATTGATGAATAATAGAAGGGGAAGTTTTTCAGGGAAATATTATCTTCTGAAGTTCATTTAAGTTTTGTCGGATAAAATCTCCAGATTTAGGGTCGGCCAATATTTTTAACTGTTTCTGCCCTGTTTCATGGTAAGCCTTTTTTAAGATTTCCTGCAGTTCTGGAACCGGCATATCCATAACTTTTTCTATTTTCAACAATTCCTCCCTTGATAAATTAGCTTTATATTCCCTTACTTGGGATTCAAATGATCTGACCACATTCTTATTGCTATTAACCACCATCTTTAGGAGTAGTGGGGGGACTCGTGTGAAAAGATCCACTAAGCTAATAACATCTTCCTCAGTTACTGTTACTTCTTTTTTTGATTTTGTTGACATCATATCCTATTTTCCAAAAAGTTGGTCTTAGTTAATTCTATGTAAATCGAAATCTTGGTATACCAGTTCTGTATAATAAATTATCTAATAACTAAAAGACTTATATCATTAATTAATTAATGGATTTTAATTAAGGTTCCAATAGGCCAATTGGAGAAAAATTAAATAAATTTAAGTATGTTAATTAGATTTGAGGAGATCAGATTTCATGGTTACTGGAGAAATTTTGAAAAAGGTACGCGATTGTGTTTGGGAAGTTCCTGGCGATTATAAGAAGGAAATGAAGGTTCCAGGTAGGATTTTTCTGGATGAAGATTCTATAAAAACCTTAGAAAAGGGAGCTGTGGACCAAGTGGCAAATGTGGCTTGTCTTCCTGGAATCCAGAAGTTTTCAGTTGGACTCCCTGATATTCACTTTGGTTACGGGTTCAGCATCGGTGGAGTGGGAGCTTTCAGCAGTAGCACAGGAGTTATAAGTCCAGGTGGTGTTGGGTTTGATATTAACTGTGGTGTGAGACTTATCCGCACCAATTTAACCAGTGCAGAAGTCAAACCCAAAATCAAAGAACTAGTGGATTTAATGTTTCGTAACGTACCATCAGGTTTAGGGAGCAAAGGGAAAATAAGACTTCGTAAGGGTGAAATCGACGATGTTCTATTAAATGGTGCTAGATGGGCTGTTGAAAACGGTTATGGCTGGGAAAAAGACCTGGAATACTTGGAGGAAAACGGGTGCATGGCTGAGGCTGATCCATCCATGGTGAGTGATAAGGCCAAAAAAAGGGGTATACCCCAACTGGGTAGTTTAGGTTCAGGTAACCACTTCATGGAAGTTCAACAAGTTGATGAAATATTTGATGATGATGCCGCTAAATCATTTGGACTGGAAAAGGATCAAGTGACTGTACTTATTCATTCTGGCAGCAGAGGATGTGGACATCAAGTATGTACAGATTATCTGCGTAGCATGGACAAAGCAGCCAGACGATACAATATTAACCTTCCTGACAGACAACTTGCTTGTGCCCCTGTAAACTCAGAAGAAGCACAGAATTATTTCGCAGCCATGGCTGCAGCTGCCAACTATGCTTGGACTAACCGGCAGATGATTTTGCATTGGGTACGGGAATCATTTGAACAAATATTCCAGAAGGATGCAGAGGACATGGACATGGGCATTGTCTATGATGTGGCTCATAACATTGCCAAGAAAGAAACCCATCAAATTAAAGGCAAAAACACCCAACTTTATGTGCATCGTAAAGGAGCCACACGAGCATTTGGACCTGGAAGAGAAGAGGTACCTGCAGATTACCGGAACATAGGCCAACCTGTGCTTTTACCTGGAACTATGGGAACGTCTTCCTATATTTTGCATGGAACTGATGTGGCAATGGAGGAAACATTCGGATCAACTGCTCATGGTGCCGGTCGCCAGATGAGCAGGGCTGGTGCCAAACGCACCTACCGTGGTGAGGAAGTCTTAAAACTTCTTAAAAGTAGGGGAATATATTTGAAAGCCCACTCCATGCCTGTGGTGGCTGAAGAAGCACCAGGTGCATATAAGGATGTGGACCAAGTTGTGCAAACTGTCCATAAGACTGGTATTTCTCGAATGGTAGGCCGAGTGGTTCCATTGGGAGTGGCCAAAGGATAAATGTTCCTTCAAATATTTTTTTTTATATAGGAGATCTGTAGCTATGATGGGAATAATCGGAGGCACCGGAGTATACCGAATTGTTGAAAGGGGAGATTTAAAGGAGAAAACGATTATAAACACACCTTACGGTGAATCTCCGCCAATATCTATTTTCATGCTTGAAGATCAGGAGCTTGCTTTCCTCCCACGCCATAAAGAGGGTCATGACCTCCCACCGCACATGATTAATTATAGGGCCAATGTTTATGCTCTTAAAAAATTGGGAGTCGATGGTATTCTGGCAACCAATGCAGTGGGGTCCTTAAATGAATCCCTAAAACCGGGAGAGTTCCTCATACCAGATGATTTCCTGGATTTCACCCGAGCCCGGCCTTTCACATTTTACAATGACCGGGCAGTTCATGTGGATGTAACTCAGCCTTACTGTCCTCAGTTGAGGGAAACCTTAATATCCACTGGGAAAAAGGTTGATGGCAGGGTGGTTGATGGTGGGGTGTATGTCTGCACTGAGGGGCCTCGATTTGAAACTCCGGCAGAGATTCACATGTTCCGTCAGATTGGGGGAGCAGTAGTGGGTATGACTGGCCTTCCTGAGGTTGTCCTGGCCAGGGAACTTGAAATGTGTTATGCCACTATATGCATGGTTTCTAACTACGCAGCATCAGTATCTTCAGAGAAGATTACAATTGATGAGGTCTTTGATGTGGTGGAGCAGAAGAAGAAAGTGTTAACTGAACTAATCTATAATTCTATTCTCAACATTCCACTTGATAGAAACTGTCCTTGCAGTCGGGCACTGGAAGGAGCTGAAATTGAATAAGTAAAGGATATCTTACTATTGTGGGGGTATGTTTTTATGCAATTTTATGAAAAGTTTGTTCATAGGGGAAATCTTTTTTAAATGTGACGGTTAAAGATATCTTAACTAATTATTTATAATCCCATTTTTTTAGTATCCTTTTTACAATCTTAACCTTAAAAAGGGTTTTTATGCAGGGAACCTAATATAAAGGAGAGATTAGGTTGAACCAAGAGCAGAAAGAGATTTTAAAACTTAAAAAAGATAAGAATGCTGTAATTTTGGCTCATAATTACCAGGCTGCTGAGATACAGGAAATCGCAGATTTTTTGGGGGATTCCCTGGAGTTATGTGTTGAATCATCCCAAATTGAAGATGCTGATCTAGTTGTTTTTTGTGGTGTGGATTTCATGGCAGAAACTGCAGCTATTTTGAATCCATCCAAAAAAATATTAATTCCTGAACCCCAAGCAGAATGTCCAATGGCCCACATGCTCCCCCAAAAAGAACTACTCAAATACAAGAGGAGATATCCTGATGCTGCAGTGGTGCTATACGTCAACACCATGGCCGAGGCCAAAGCCGAGGCAGACATCCTCTGCACTTCAGCCAACGCAGTTAAAGTAGTTGAAAGCTTGGATGAGGATCAGATACTTTTTGGTCCGGATATGAACTTGGCCTGGTTTGTCCAGGAGCAGACTGATAAAGAAATAATACCCATACCAGAAAAAGGGCACTGTTATGTGCATAAAATGTTTAACATGGCTGACATTGCATTTTCTCATGAGAATTATCCTGATGCCGAGGTATTGGTCCATCCAGAGTGTGATGGTGAAGTGCAACAACTGGCCGACCATGTGCTGAGCACTGGTGGAATGATCCGTCATGTGGCTAATTCATCTAAAAAAACTTTTCTCATAGGAACAGAAGTGGACATGGTAACAAGACTCCGTCGTGAAAATCCAGATAAACTTATTTATCCATTACTAGATGAGGCGATCTGTGAAAATATGAAATTACACACCTTGGATAAGGTAAAAAAATCTCTGGAAGAAGAAAAATTCCTGGTTACTATCCCTCAAGAAATTGCAGATAAAGCTAGAAAAGCAGTTGAAAGAATGTTAGAAGTCAGTTTATAGTTTAACTGTTAATATAATAAATCATCTGTTAAATCTAGACAAACCATTAAAAAATAACTAACGATTTATTCAAAACCTATTCGGGTAATTTGCTTATATTAAAATTTATATAGGGAATTTCAGTCTAATCTAATAACAAGGGAGATGTGCTGTGAAAATAGATAAAGTTGGATTATTAGGAATTATACTGATATTTGCAGGTTTTCTTATTTATGTAACCTCAGCACTGGACCAGTTGGTAACCATGATCACCTGGCCGCTTTTATCTGGCTCATCAGAAGGAAAGGCCGTTCTTTTAATGGTAATGATGGGTGGATTTCTCATACTAAACTCTTTAATCAATAATTGGAAGTTTTTAGCACCATTAAAGGATAAGGTTACCAGTTACAGTCCTGATGGGAGGAAATTCTTTAAATTGACCCTGATCATCATACTAGTAACTTGCTTAGTAGGTATTTGCATAGAGTTTTACATCCGCTTAAAGTATGGAGTGCCTCTTTTAACAATCTTTGTCTCCACTAATCCCACTTCCACCTCAACCAGTCCTATGCACACCCATGTATTCAAATCAGTTTTCGGACATTTGGCCAGTATTATTGGCGGATTGGTGCCGGAACATGTTCACACTGGCGCTAGTTTGTATTCTGATGTTATTCCATGGGCTTATCTGATCTTAATCACCCTACCCCTTGCTTGCATTACTGGATTGTTCTCTCTAGATGATCGGAGTGATTTTAGCAGGATATTTTTAACATTTAGTTTAACTGTCGCCCTAATTGGAATGGTGGATGGGGGGCTGTACAGCCAACCCTCACTCATTGGATTAGGCCTATTATTCATTATTTATTTTGTAAAAAAGCCTTTTAAGTTCCGGCAACTAATCCTCCCCCTGGCACTTATATTTTTAGTAGCATTATCCGGCCTTGGACTGGAACTAGCCGGGAATAACAGTTCATACCGTGAGATAACGGTTATAAATCAGTTCGCCCCCGTTGATCTGAGTGGTTATAATGTTTTAGGCACAGATGAACAAGGAAACAAAACTGTGATCAGGATGGATACCAACATCAGTGATAAAAAAACATTGGAAGATCTTTTAGATAAATATGAGGGCCGTGCTGATGGTTTTTTCATGACTTGGAACTTTTTTTCCTATTTCTAGAATTCCGAAAGATATCTTAAATATAAAATCTAAATAAAATTTAGGTGAAAATGAAGCTTTCAATAATCATACCAACCTTCAATGAAGAATACTATCTACCCCCCCTTCTGGAAAGTATACGTTGCCAAGATTTCAGCGACTATGAAGTAGTAGTGGCTGATGCCGGATCAGAAGATGACACCATAGAAATTGCCAAAAACTGGGGATGTAAAGTTGTCAAAGGGGGGTTACCGGCTGTGGGACGTAATCGCGGAGCAGAAGTAGCTCAGGGAGAATTTTTACTATTTTTGGATTCCGATGTGATACTAACCAGAGATTACCTCCAGTTGTCTCTGGATGAATTTCAAGTTAGGGGGCTGGGAATTGCCATCACCCAGATTGCACCTTTAAGTGACAGTTTCTTAAACAAGATCACCCATGATTTTGCCAATTTTTTCATGAAACGAGTTGAAAACATCAAACCCCACGGTGCAGGGTGTTATGGAATTATCACCACCAAGAAACTCCACGATGAGGTGGAAGGGTTTGATGAAAACCTAGATTTTGGAGAGGACACCGACTATATTGAACGCATAGGCTCCATTAGCCAATTCAAAGTCCTTAGGAATCCTAAACTTCTGGTTTCCACCAGGCGTCTTCAAGAAGAGGGTCTGCGTAATGTGGCTTTTAAGTATGCTAAAAGCACTTTCTACCAGTTTCGGGGTAAGCATATTTCAGCCGAAGATCTGGATTACACCTTTGGACATCCTGAGCAGAAAAGAATTCTTTACTCGGTTTGTGGGGAAGGGATGGGGCATGCCATAAGGGCTAGAGTTCTCCTTAATCATCTGACCAAGAACAATGAAGTACACATATTTGCTTCTGACCGTGCTTATGATTATCTTTCCACATATTTTGACAATGTTTATGAGATTGGTGGATTTAACACAGTGTATGAGAATAATACAGTTCAAAACATGAAAACTTTTGTTAAGGGGATGAAAGACCTGCCTGGAGATCTGAAAAAGAGCCTACGCAATATGTACAGCGTGGCCAAGGCAGTGAAACCTGAGATCATCATTTCTGATTTTGAATTTTATTCAAACTTGTTATCCAAAATCCTTCGCCTGCCCCTGATAAGCATTGATAACATGCATGTTTTAACCCAAGCCGAGCTAGAAGTGCCTAAAAAATATCGTAAAGACAGATTAGCCGCTGAAAGCGTGGTAAAATCATTCATACAACTCCCTACTCGTTATTTAATTACCAGTTATTTTTATCCTCCTTTAAAAAATCCAAAAAAAGCCACATATTTCTCTCCAGTCCTGCGTGATGAGATAATGGATCTTAAACCTAATAAGGGGGAGCATGTGCTGGTTTACCAGACTAGTGACTCTAACCTTCGGTTACTGGAGATTCTAAACCAATTGGATGATGAATTTGTGGTTTATGGATTCCACCGGGATGAAAAAGATAAAAATATAGTGTTTAAAACCTTCAATGAGGATGATTTTTTTCAGGACATGGCTCAAGCCCGGGCTGTGATATCTAATGGTGGATTCACCCTTATAAGTGAGGCTTTGTACCTTGGAAAACCAGTTTTAAGTGTTCCTGTGAAAAAACAGTTTGAGCAGATTTTAAATGCTATTTATCTGGAACGGTTGGGATATGGTGAATTTCATGAAGAACTGGAAAGGGAAGATATCGAACGATTCCTCTCCCGTCTAGATGAATATCAGAAAAATATCAAAAAATATTTCTTCCATGACCATAACCAATTCATTTTAGAGGAATTAGATAGAATTATTGATGAAAATATTCAAAGGGATGCTTAGCTAGGTTCCTGGATTTTTAATCATTATTTTTTTTAATACTTCTCTGATGCTCTTACCTAAAAATATTATTCTAAAACCCAAAATATAGGAGCATGAGTCATAGAAGTGGAATATCCAACCTTCCTCTTCATGGGGGCAAAGCACCACGGTGGCTTTTTCAGAGAATGGTGAAGCTGGCTGGTGCTGTTGCTGAGGCTGTAATATTGGAATATGGGTTGAATGAATTTTTACACAGAATTTCTGACCCGCACTGGTTTCAGGCGTTTTCTTGTGTATTGGGATTTGACTGGCATAGTTCCGGAACAACCACCACAACGTGTGGTGCTTTAAAAACTGCTATAAATCCGGAAGTACATGGTATTCTTGTTGCCGGTGGTAAGGGCCGTGCTTCACGCCAAACACCCCATGAAATCCAGGATATAGGTGAAATTTTTTCCTTATCTGAAAAAAAACTGGATGAACTGGCATATTCCAGTAAAATATCCGCCAAGATCGATAATTCATGTATACAGGATGGTTACCAGCTTTATCATCATGTTTTCTTTTTAACTGAAAAAGGCGGGTGGGCTGTTGTGCAGCAAGGAATGAATAAATCCACTAGATATGCTCGACGTTATCATTGGCTCTCTGATTCAGTTGAAGACTACCTTAACGAACCTCATAATGGGATATGTTGTGATATTCAAGAGAAAAAAAGCTTGGATATGACTTCTCCTTTGAGTTTTGATGCCCAACAAACCAGTCTGGATCTGATTCTGGATAACCCTGATCACCTCTGGAAATACTTCTCAAAAAAGCCTCACATTGACCTAAAACAGGCAAGTCTGGATAATTTCTGCCCAGAACTAACATTACCCAGCCACCATCCAGTTCTGGATACTGATCTATCTCCTCGTGAATTTGAAGTACTTAAAAATGCATGGGAACTGCAACCCGACAGTTATGAAGAATTAATATCATTAAAAGGCATGGGTCCTAAGAAGATACGTGCATTAGCCCTTATTTCTGATCTGGTTTATGGTGACAGTCCCAGCTGGAATGATCCAGTTAAATACAGTTTCACCCACGGAGGTAAAGATGGTTTTCCCTACCCTGTGGACCGGGAAGTATATGACCATTCAATCCAGACAATTAAAGATTCATTAGAAGAAGCTAAATTAGAGAAAAAAGACAAGTATCAGGCGATCAAACGATTAGAAAACTTGATTCAATCCGATAATAATTAGTTACAATAGTTGCGCATGGTTTTTAATTGTATATCTCTTAGTTTGGATTATATTTTTGTAATATTCCACTCATTGAACGTTTCATATACTCATTTTTTCATTTTTTTAAAAATAGGTAGGGGTCTGGTTAAATGCACACCGTCGGCATGTGATCAGATCACCATTGTGGACATACATTTCAAGTGTAACTGTTCAAAAAAATAAGGGGGTGGGATACTTTTTATAAGAGTAAGTCATTAATTTTTTTGGCATATAAAAAGTCCAGTTCTGTTAAACCACCACGATCATTGGTGGTTATCTCTAAAGCCACTTTTCCCCATGATAGATTTATTTCAGGGTGATGTTGCATTTCTTCTGCTATTAAACCAGCTTTAACTGTGAATTCAAGTGCGTGTGTGAAATCTGGAAATTCGAAAACTGCTACCAGAGAGTGTTCTTCAAGAACAGACCAGTTTTTAAGGTTATTTGCCCTATTTTTTATTTCTGATGGACTCAGAAGTTCTGGAACATCCATAAAATCACTCACTAAACTTTTTTTCTATCATACTTGTTGGTAATTTTTATTTGACTTTTTCATTTTCAATTAAAATCATAAGTTCCCGGGCTTCTTTGAAAGTTTTATCCTTTTTAAGAGCCTTTTTAGCTGTGTTTAAAGATTGATCATATTCTTTAAGGCAATACAAGCCCTTAGCTTTCATATATAATGCGTATTTATAAAAGTCATCCTTGGGGGATTGTCTTCCCAGAAATAGGTCAAAGGTGTTTACTGCTTCTTGATATTCCTCTAAAATCAGCAGTACATATCCACGGTTGTACCAGGCCATGTTATCGCTGGGTTCCAACCTTATAACTTGTTCAAAACATTTAAGTGCGTCTTGAAATTTTCCAAGCTCCATTAGAGCCACTCCTTTATCATTCCAAGCTGAAACATAGTTATTATCAATGTTTGTCGCACTATCAAAAAATTCGATTGATTTACTAATGTTTCCCTGGTTTAAAAATTCCATAGCTTGTTTGTAGAACATTTCAGCTTCTTTAAGGGCCATACCATCACTTCTGAAAATTGTTTTTGGTAGTTTTTTGGTAACATTATTTTTTGGGTTGTTTATCTTTTTTGTATATTAATAATCCCAATTATAAATAAAAATCGGGTAAAAAGTATTACGAACTACTATTTATTCATTAACTTATTACTCAATCTGCCACTACCATTGATGGGATCAGAATCAGATCTAGCTAATCAGATATTAATCAGACTTTTTTTTTGATGGACCTGATGATCCATACTGTATGTCAGTACTAGGCATTACAGTTAATTACAATACTTACAAAATTAATAGAATTATTAACCAACAATTTTGCAAAAATCATCTTTATCTAGAAAAAGGATTCCAACAGATTTAACTAGTGTGAGTCATTTTTTCATCCATTTTTCTTCGTAGTTCCTGATCCAAATGAGTTCCTTAATCAAGAGATCCCCATGTCCTCGGGGATTATTTTTAATTTCTTCCAATCTGTCTTCAGACAAATGATCCAAGAGTTGTTCCCAATCATCAACATCAGAAAAGGTCTGTTTTTTAACTTGATAAACACTATGCTCAAAAGATTCAAGAACCAAGTCAATATCTTCATCATCCTCAAGAAAAGCAATATGCTGTTCTAAAATTGGTAAAAGAGCATCACTCACTTGGATCTGGGCATTAAGATAAGCTTCATAGGGATTATCATAACAAATGTAATCCACTTTCCTCGGACCTTCACCTTTAGGAAAACCCTCAATACTAGACACATTCTTTTCGCTATCCTGATGATAATACTTCTGAAGATCTTCTGAGAGTTTTGGCCCATTTTTTTCTAAAAATAACTTATAATTCCTAAGTTTTTCTATAACTAAGATTCTTTCATCAGGATTTTCCATTTCCAAGCCCCATTAAAAACTTAAATAAAATTGATAATTAATTATTAGTTATGTATTTCATGATTATAAGGTTCTCCACTTCCAATCTGGGTGGTACATAAATTATTAATAACCCAGAGGGAAAATTCAATTATGTACACTAAAAATATTGAATAAATAAATTCCCCATAACAAAACATGTACAATTATATTTATGGGGAGTTGCACTGGTTTGAATGTTTTTGGTACTTCTAGAATTACTGTATAACCTATAATGGAGGAAACTAAATGCTACATGGAACCAAACTATTGAAAAAGGATTTCGCTAAGATGACCAAGGGCGGAGTGATCATGGATGTGGTTAACGCAGAACAAGCACAAATAGCTGAAGAAGCTGGAGCCGTATCAGTAATGGCCTTGGAGAAAGTCCCAGCAGATATCAGAGCTTCTGGTGGTGTGGCTAGAATGGCTGATCCTAGTAAAGTCACCGAGATCATTGATGCGGTAAGCATTCCAGTAATGGCCAAAGTACGAATCGGCCACTTTGTGGAAGCTCAAGTCCTGGAATCACTGGGTGTTGACATGATTGATGAAAGTGAGGTGCTGACACCTGCTGATGAAAAATATCATATTGATAAGAAGAAGTTCTCCATTCCATTTGTATGTGGGGCCAGGAATCTCGGTGAAGCTCTCCGCAGGATAGACGAAGGTGCAGCCATGATCAGGACCAAAGGAGAAGCTGGCACTGGTAACGTGGTTGAAGCTGTCCGACACATGCGTATGATCCAGGGAACCATCAGAGAACTCAAAGACAAAACTGAAGAAGAATTATGGGCTGTGGCTCGCCAAGAAGAAGCCCAGTTTTATCTGGTAAAAGAAACCCAGAAACAGGGCAGAATACCAGTGCTGAACCTCGCAGCTGGAGGAGTGGCAACACCAGCCGACGCTGCATTAATGATGCAACTCGGAGCAGATGGAGTTTTTGTGGGTAGTGGAATATTCAAATCCGAAAACCCAGTAGTCGTGGCTAAAGCCATCACCGAAGCAACCGCCCATTACCAGGATGCTGAAATTATTGCCGAGGTTTCCAGAGACTTAGGTAAGGCTATGCCGGGATTGGAAATCAGTCAAATTCCAGAATCAGAAAGACTCCAAGACAGAGGTTGGTAAAACCTCTTTTTCACCAGTTTTACTTTTAATTTTATAAAAAAACGACCTATTTTAAATGGTATTTTAAAAAAAATTATATATTATTTTGTCTAATTCTTTAAAATTCTATTATTTTATCTAATAAATCTTCAAATATCCAAATTTTATGGGAAATAAAGGGTTTAAGGAGCTCCACCAGCTCCGCCTATGTTTTCTCCAGTTACTGCATCTATTTCTATCTCACCAACAATATTTCCGTTTTGGTAAAGGGGAACAACATATATTTGCCTACCATCCACAGTGGTGAGTGTGGGGGTTTCTGCAGTTACTCCTGGTTCTTCCACAAATCCTTGGGCTATGGTTTTAGCTTCTTCAGCAGATATAATATTACTGTTATTGTTGTTAGTGTTAGGGGATGTTTGATTGGAGATGCTAGTAGTAGTGTTGGTGGTGTTGTTTTTTTCAGTACAACCTGAAACTACAACCATCAAAACCATTAAAGCCATCAACATTGTCAGCGAACATTTTTTAATCATTTTCCTTTTCCTCATTTGTGAATAAGTGATTATTAATATTAGATGATCTATCTTCGATCCTATAAAATTTTGGGAAATTTAATTAGATTCTCACCACCGATCCATTTTTTCTGCATAAATAGATGGGTAAGTGAGGAATTAATTATCATATTTTCTGCCTACCAGGACAGAAGAAGGTGGTACGACCTCCAACTTTAATAACTTCTAAACTTCCACCTTCTGTACAACATCCCCCCTTATGACGATGAGGTAATAAATAGGAATCAGGTAATGAATCAGGTTGATCTTGATATTTTATGGCTATCTCTAGTACTTTTCTCATATTCAAAAAAAGGTCTTCCCATTGACGGTTATCTAACTGGTCAGCACCAGTCATTGGATGGATAGCTGTTTGGTATAATATTTCATCAGCGTAAAGATTACCAATACCTGCTACAAGGTTCTGATTCAGCAGCAATGGTTTTATCATCCCTTTCCTTCCCTTGAAAATTTTCTGAAATTCTTCCAGTTCCACTTGGAGAGCATCTGGTCCCAATTTTTTCAACTTAATGAATTCATCAGGGTCAGTGGTTATGCCCAGTTTACCGAATTTACGTGCATCATCAAAGGCCAAGTGATTACCATTGGAAAAATCTATTTTTAATCGGGGATACGGGGAGGTGTCCTCATTTTTATGGCTGTAATGTAAGTAGCCGGTCATTCCAAAATGCATGATAAGATGTAAGTCATTATCCAACTGAGAAAATAAGTATTTCCCGTATCTCTGGCTGGAAACGAACTTGTGGCCCTCCAGAGTTTTTTCTAACTTTTCATGGTTATTGTAAACCACCAGCTTAGGACTTTTCACATCCACCTTTTTTATCAGTTGGTTAAGGGCATGTTCATCAAAATAGCGTTTAAAAATTTCAACACTGGGTAGTTCCGGCATTTTATTCACTCATTCCTGAATTTTTTTCACATATAATCCTACATTAATATTTAAAATGCCCATAGTGGTTCTTAATTTCTTATTTTTCATTTAATTTTCCCATGCTCCAGTGATTAATATGATTCCTATTAATTTTTTATAAGTTTTTGGCGGATATTCATTGTATCTAAAGTGGCCAAGTTGAGTATATATTTCCCAAATCCTATTGGAACTTTCCCTATCTTACTGGAACTTCAGGGGTTAGGGGATGGTGTCAGGAGAAACTACTGATTTTTTCTGCAAATGACATTTTCAGAAATGACATTTTTATCATCCAACTAGAAAAAGAGCTATTTAAAACTAATAATGAATAGCTAGGTATTTTTGGTTTGATAATTCCAATTTTTTTAAAAAAAATAATAAAAGAAGGGTTAGAAGAACTTATAAAAACTTCTAAATATTATTATAAGTTTTTAACTGTTTTAGAGTCATTAACACTTATGGGTGATTCTAACCCTGCCATTTTAACTCCAGTCATGGCTGAAGATTCCATAGTAAGAGCCCGAAGATCATCCTTTTCTAGTTTCAAGATATCGGTGTTACCAGCATGTTGAGTTAACATTGCTGCTTCTTCGGTCATGGCTTCGATGTAGCGGGCCACACGCTTACCACCTTCCATGTAATCTAATCTGCGTCTTAATTGTGGATTTTGGGTGGCTATTCCTTTACGACAGGTTCCAGCATAACATGTTTGGCAGACTCTGCAACCAATACTTACCAGGGCACTGGTTGCAATGTAACAGGCGTCAGCCCCAAGAGCTATGGCCTTGGCAACATCTGCCCCATTTCTTATTCCTCCAGCAGCAACCAAATTCACTTCATCCCTTAAATTCACTTCTTTAAGTGCTTCATCAGCTTCTACAATTGCAGCAATGGTGGGCACTCCACTGTGTTCTGTAATTACACTGGGTCCTGCTCCGGTACCTCCCTGCATACCATCCACTACAATAATATCTGCGCCACATTTTGCTGCAATTTTCACATCAGCACTGACCCTTCCACTACCGAATTTAACAATGATAGGCACTTTCCAGTCGGTTATTTCTCTGATTTGGTTGATTTTCATAGTTAAATCTTCAGGTCCAACAATATCCATATGTCTGGCTGGACTTAGTGCATCGGTACCTTCCGGAATCATTCGTATTTTTGAGATTTCTGCAGTGACTTTTTCTGCTAAAAGATGCCCTCCCAATCCAGTTTTAGCACCTTGACCAATTTTAATCTCCACTGCATCTGAATTGTTCAAGTATTCTGCACTAACTCCGAAACGACCAGACGCATACTGGGATATTAGTTTATTAGCATATCTACGTTCTTCTGGGAGCATTCCTCCTTCCCCAGTGTTGGCGGCAGTACCAGCTAAGGTGGCGCCCATGGCCAGGGCAATTTTTGCTTCTTTGGATAATGCTCCAAAGCTCATTCCAGCAATCATAATTGGAGTGTCTATAACCAGCGGGTTTTCAGCGTAACGGGTTCCGAGAACTACACGGGTGTTGCATGGTTCTCTGTATTTGTCAATGGGTGGACGGGAGGCTTGAGCTGGTACTACAACCAGATCATCAAAGGTAGGTAGGGGGCGGGTTGCACCGCAGCCTCGAACTTGGTAGGTTCCTTCTGATGATTTTCGGTTTATTTCCACCAGATCGTTAAAGCTCCAAACATTCCTAATATCTTCCGGTATTGCCATAACTTCTATAGCATGGTTAGGGCACATTTCTTCACAAATACGGCATCCAACACAATTTTCATGGTTTAAAGGGAATGGTTGGTCATTTACTATTTCAAATACTCCATGAGGGCAGTTATTGTAACAGGAATAACAGTTCTTACAGAGATTTTCATCAGGATTGTCACAGAGATACCAGCAACAACCAGGGCGACTGAAATTTCTCAAGCACAGTTCCTGATTTCTTTCAATTTTAAAAGGCATCTAAGACACCTCCTTTACTGAATCATTTCTAAAATCTTGAGGATCTTTTTTGTAATATTCTTTAAGTACTTTAAAAACAGGACAAGCTGAGTATTTAGTGCCTGCAGCTTTTTTAACATCTTCTACATTAGAAGTTAGTATAGCGTTTGGTTTCCATGGATTTTCAGCCATTTTATCCGCAACCACTGCCTTTTCTGAGATATTGTCCTCTAAAAGATAATTCAATATGGCAGTAACCACTCCACCATCTTGGCCTTTTACATTAGATGCGCGTGCTGAAACAATTTTCAAGTAGTCTCCCAAGGCTTTCTGGTCCAGATCTCTGTTTAAAACTTCTTGTGATAAGTAAGTGCGGGGGCAAGCCATATAACATAAGTTACATTCTGGTGGGCAATTTCCCTTTAACTGTGGTCTGCGATCCTCGATGGATATTATGTTCTCAGGACAAACGCAGTAACAAGCACCACAAAGCACACAACTACCTATATCAATGACGTCTGCTTTTAGATCATCAAATTGGCAGGAGAATACTTCATTTATGAACTCTTCATCATTAATGTATCGCCGGTAAAGCACTGGTCTGGCAACTGATTCTCTTTTTTTAATTTCTTCCTGGTTTTCTGTTTTTTTCTTTTTAGCAAGTTTTGTTAGTAAGTTTAAACTTGACTCTTCGAATGGTTTTGTTTCTATGAAACCTTCATTTTCAGCTTTTTGCAATGCTCTAAGGCCTTTTTCTGTCCTGGCGATTACGGTGGACCACCCCTGATCTGATCCAACTGATCCCACTGACAGATCAGCCAGTTCTGAGGTGTAATCCATGCACACTTGGCAGTTTTTTCGCATAAAACTCTTGGCTTGGGATAGCGGTAACTTAAAAACATTCCCATTATTCAGATAAGCCCATAAATATCCTTTTTCAACCCGGAATTCATCGATATCTTCTATTTTGATATTTTTTTCTGATAAGAATTCCTTAAGGTATAAATGGGAAAAGTTTTCCATACAGAAAAGTCCTAATTTAAAATCAATTGGGGATCTACCCAGAACTTCTGCATAATGGTCCATTTTTTCGGCAGCTATGATGTGGCAGGGAGTTCCTACCAGAGCTACATTTGTTTGAAGGTTTAGGTTATTGTTCATATTTATCCCTCCTCAGAATCCTTACCATAAAATGGTCTATCACTTCGTGGCACTATTTTTTGGAATTTTTGGTAATCTTCTTCTGTTAGAGTGAATTCATAGTTTTCGAGGAGTTCTTTCAATTTTTCTATTTCATCTTTGTCAAGTTCTTCGATCATGGCGTTTTTTCCAAGACTTTTGATCTTACCCTTCACATAAATGGTTCCTCTAATCATTGATTCTCCTGCGTCTTCAGAAATGTCTCCGAGGATAATTAGTTGTCCGCCCATCATGTAACGGCCGCTCATGAATCCTGAATTTCCTCCTATGATGACAGTGCCGTTTTTCATGATTTCCCCGGTGCGAGAGCCAACATCTTTTTTCACAACAACTGTTCCATTATAAATCCCTTGGCCAACACCATCCCCAGCAGAACCGTCAACAATAACTTCTCCTTGGGTCATGTTATCTCCAGGGAACCAGCCAGCGTTTCCATTGATATGAACACGAGCTCCGTGGATCATGGTTGCTGCAAAATAACCGGCTGATCCATCTATTACTATGTCGACTGGTTCTGTGAGTCCAGCTAATAAGTAATGCATGGAATTTGGGTTTTCAATTATAATACGGTCGTTTTCTTTGGCAGCTTGTTTAACAGCACGATTGACTTCTCTTGGCTGTTTATTTGCAGCGTTAATTTTAATTTCTTTCATTTTTTCCTCCTAAATGGTGTAAGCACGGGTTTCTCCTGGTGATATCTGTTCAATGTTTGAAGTGTCTATCACTTCTCGAAGGGCCACTTCTTCAGAGGCAATTGCAAATATTTCATCATTTTCAGCCATGACTCCGGGCCTGAGGCCGAGTTTGTCCTTTGCAATTCCAACTCCTTGGGGTGTGCCTATCATATATGAAAATGGTCCATCCATGTCTTTAACTGACTGTTCTAAGCTTTCTTCTAGACTGTAATCTTGGGATAATTTATCTGCAATGTAGTGCACAATGCACTCGGTATCATTGTCCGTTTCAAAAATATGGCCTTTGCGCTCTAAGGAGTCCCTTATTTTCCAGTAATTGGTGATTTGGCCGTTGTGAACCACAGTTATGTCGGGTATGATATAACTCTGAAAGGGATGGGCGTGGTAACGGTCCACTATACTTTCGGTGGAAAAACGTACGTGTCCAATGGCATGGGTACCTATCTTCTCTTCGGTGTTGTAACGGGCGGCAATATCCTTGACCAATCCCACATCCTTGATCATTTCAAATGAATGAGCTCCATTTAGGACAGTCACGCCTTCAATTTCATCCACACACATAATCAGGGGTTTTAGTTGTGAAAAGGATGCTAAAACTATTTTAAACCGGTATATGATGGAATTTTCTACTGAATGGATTATTTCTTCGCTTTGGATTGGAAAAATAGTGTTCACTTTGTTTTTAACTTCTTCTAAAAGCTCAGGTTTTTCTTTAATTTCGATATTTAATATGTATTCATGTTCATTTAATCCTAAACCGCCGTAAATAGCGAACCCTGCTGAATCTGTTCCTCTATGTTGTAGGTCGTTAAGCATGTGGGTCATGTACTTGCCCACTGGATGAATTTTCTTATCTTTAAATACTATTCCTGCGATTCCACACAATTTATTACCTCCTCTATGAAATTCTTATGAGTTATCGTATTTTTGTTGAGTTTTGGATGAAATTCTATTGTTTATGGTTTTTTATAGATGACTGCGATTTGTTTATCAGTGATGATGGTTGTTTTTCAGTTCCCTTTTGGAAAGTGTAGTGTGTTTGATAAAAAAATAACTTCTAATATAATGATAATCCATTATTTTTAGTTTTATTTGATTTGAATGGGAATTCATACCTTCCAAAACCATTTAATTTAACTTTCATGCGTATTAGGTCAAGCAATGTATGATTAATGATTATTTTTAATTTTTTCCTGCACAAGTGTATTAATGCTGGGGTTGGGTGTGTTGATCAAATATGTCCTTTTTTGGATGAATCTATAAATGGATTTTGTCCTTTTTTCAGGGAAATAATAATTGTCTGGCATTCTACTACTTTTCCAGCAATTTTATCGTTAAAAGATTTTGTTTCAAGGTCATTTGCTTGACGGTTTCGTGGGTAATAGCCATGTGTTGGTAGATGTCTTCTTGAAGGTTTTGTGCTCTAGTTTTTTGCCATGCCAATGCTTGATCTTATCTGTTTTTTTTTTAATTGGTGGTAAGTAAAGAAATATTATGCACCATAGGATATAAACTTACCGGAAATCTTGTTCCGGCGACTTATCTTTTTAAAACAAAATTTGAAATTACTCAATAAACCTGTACAATGTTTAATTATTTCGAAATTTTTTAGTTCAAATGAACATTCTTATAAATCATGCGGATATGGCATACTTATATATGCATAAAAAAACATATATTAAAGCCAATAAGTAAAAGGAGGATTATTTATGGTTGAATTATACGAAAAAATGGTTAAAGAAGCAATGGCAGCTCAAAAAGCCGATGTAGAAACTATTAAAAATAAAAGAGGAACCAAATTCAATATAAAAGACACTAAATCATATCTTGATGTAGTGGAAAAAATGGAAACATTACCCGAACAATCAGAATCAGTCATAAACCTCCACGTAGATTCAGTAAAAGCTCATTACAATACCTTAAGCGGCTTAACCGATTACATCAGACCTGAAGATGATCCATTTGTGGAACACTATCAAACACCAGCAATTCTGGAAATAATTCGCGAAGTAGACTCTGAATTTAAAACCAGCCTCGATAAATTCATTGAAGCCATAGGAAAAGCCGAAGCATTGATTGGTAAAGAAGTTGTCCGTAGATACGGCGGATTTTACGGACCGACTTGTGTGGTTGATTTTGCCCTGATGCCAGGTAGTACCAGTAACACCATAAATCGAATACTTAAAACAGTGGACATTCCTGAAAACCATAAACAAGCTATATTATCTGCTAAATCATGGGGAATGAATACCTCTTATGGTATAGGCGAGGTTTTTTCCAATGAAATCGAAGCTGGAACCACCGTGGCCCAAGCAGCAAAAAAAGAAATAGAACAACTTCAGAATATCTACCAAAACCCAGTTGAAGCCCAAGCAGAACTAATGGATAATGCTGGGCACACATCATTCGATGTTCGCAAGTACATGTCCCAATATGGGGATAAAATGGAAGAAACCATTAAAGCAGCCATGGATGACGGGGTACATTACGGAAACATCCTCACAGTCCCAGCTTACTGTGTCGGGGATGTATCTCACCACATTGCCCAGTCAACCTTTAACATGTGTAAAGATGATGTCACTATGGCCATAATCGAAGCCACCACTGCTGTAATGGATTCCACATTGAACAAAGCCCTTCCTAAATTTAAGAATGAACACGAGATTCTTTCACTGGCTACTGGTTCATCAGCATGTGCTGTGGAATACATACTGGAGTTAGACGGTTTCAACGCACCAACAGTGGTAAATCTGCTAACCCAAAGGTTCCACAACTTTGTACAACTGAATCCAACCAGGGGCGGTGCTGCCGAACTGCACAACAGCGACTTTATGGACATGATCTACAGAGGATGGGGTTACGTTGACGAAGCCCGCAGACTACTCAATGGTTCTTCTGGTAAATTAGTACCAAAAGTGTCTGGCTATGCAGTTGATCTTGAACCAATACACCAAAATGAAGTGATAATGAATCCGCAACGCTACACCTACCCTGCTTGTGCCATCACTGTCCGTTTCTCATCGCTCATGAGACTGGCAGATTATCCATGCCTACTAACCAGTGAACCAGTAACTGCTACCATGCTAACTAACATCATAGCCCTTAATAAGGAGAACCCAGCATCTCCGGTAAGAACTTGTAAAAACTGTGCTGCAGCATCATTAGTTGACTTCAGACACCACCACTGCCAATGGAGAGAAGCAGTATAATGAAGTTGTTCTTATTTAGAACAACTCATTAATTCCATTTTTTTAAGATAAACATGGGGGTTAATAAATGAAGTGTTATATATGTGCCGAAGAAGGTAAATCAACCGATGCAGTGGCTATGTGCATAGTTTGCGGTATGGGATTGTGTATGGACCATGCTATACGCCAGGAAATAGAATTATGGACTGGAGGTTATCCTTTCCCTGCTGAGAAAATAGAGGAAACACTTCCCAGAATACTATGTAAATATTGTGCAATGGCCCTTAAAAAAGGTGAACCTAAAGGAGGGTGAATAAATGATCCCTTTAATGAAAAGATCAGTAGCTGAACTAATTGGAACTTTCCTCCTGGTTTTTTTTGGTACAGGAGCAGCTATCATCACTTTGATGATAAGTAAAGGCCAAACGCCTCCTAACTCTTTTAACATAGGGATAGGTGCTCTGGGTGGCCTTGGTGACTGGTTAGCAATTGGTTTAGCTTTTGGATTAGTGATCACTGCATGTATCTATGCGTTTGGTAAAATATCAGGTTGTCATATAAATCCAGCAGTTACTTTAGCTTTGTGGGCGGCGAAAAAATTCCCTTCACGTGATGTGACACCCTACATAGTTGCTCAGCTTATTGGGGCAACTCTGGCCAGCTTTACATTAGCATTTATACTGGGAATGGGAGCAGTTAACACCGGAGGATTAGGTGCTACAGCACCATTTGAAGGTATTGGTTATGTACAAGCTATTATAGCTGAAGCAATTGGAACATTCATCCTTATGCTGGCTATAATGGGAGTTGCAGTAGATAAGGAAGCACCTCCAGGTTTTGCAGGTCTAATCATTGGTTTAACTGTTGCTGGTATTATAACAACTTTGGGAAACATCACTGGGGCGTCAATTAACCCTGCCAGGACATTTGGGCCATATCTCGGTGATCTGGTTTTAGGTGGATCTAATCTGTGGATATTTTTCCCAATATACCTAATAGGACCCATAGCAGGAGCAATTCTAGCTGCACTTGTATACAATTACCTATCAGAAGGAACTGGATAACTAAACCAACCTTTTTTTTAACTTTTTTTTTCTTAGGATCAAAAAAAGAGATTTAGCACGATTTTTTTTAAGAAAGAGTTATTATTAATTTAGGATTATTTTTGGGTATAATTTTTCAAACAAAATTACTCAGATTTTTGGATGTAAAACAAATTTTTTAGGGTAAATTTATTATAGGATCACTTATGATACTAATGTGATGTGTCATAATAGATGCACTGACATCATTTTTCCAATAAAAATTTTGTTGAAGAGGGATATCAAAAATTTTCACTACAAATATGATTGAGAGTAGATTAACATGGATATTAAAAAGGATAAGAAACCCATTACATTAATTGTGATAATTGTGGTATTAGCATTTATCAGTGGCTATTTTATCGGTATTTTAAGCTCTGCCGGGAATTTCACACTCAATGTAACTAATAAAACCAATGACACTGGAACCGATTATAAGGACTATAACTACAAAAACTCTTACAAGCCAACAGATGCTAACCGGACACCTATACATCCTCAAAATGATACACCGGGTCCAAAACCTGATCCAAAACCTGATCCAAAACCTGATCCAAATTCTACTATTAAATACTGAGGAACGGGTTCAAAATCAAGAACCCTTAAATAATATTTTTTTTAAGGAACTACTCCTACCATAGAAACAAATTTGTAAATATTTAATTAAAATCAATTTCTTCTTTTATCATTGCTATTATTTCATCAGTAGATGTTTTAACATATTCTGCAGCTATTTTAAAAGATTCTAGTTCATCATCACTCATATTAACCTTAATTATTCTTTCAACACCGTTTTTACCCAATTTTACTGGCACTCCCAGACAAACATCACTGGTACCATAAATCTCTCCATCTAGATAGGTGGTAAGAGTCAGTATCCTTTTTTCATCATTTAGGATGGTTTTGACAATATTAGAAACAGCGTAAGCAGGCCCGTACTCAGTTGCCCCTTTTTTGTTTATGACATAACTTCCTGCATTTTTAACTTTCTCAATAATTCCATCTATATCAAAGGATTGATACTGAGAAAAGTCTTTAAACATTATTCCACCAATGGAAGTGGAACTTAAAAGAAGAACCATGTGATTGCCATGTTCTCCAATTATTCTGGTGTGTATTTCACTAACATGAATATTGAATTTTTTGGCAAAGATATTCTTCAACCGCAATGAATCAAGGTGGTTTCCTAATCCAATTACTCTATTACGCGGAAACCCGGAAGCCTTATGGGCTATGTATGTCATGACATCAACAGGGTTAGTTATAACTAGAATTATGGATTCTGGAGCATATTTTGCTACTAATTTAGCATATTTTGCAACAATCTTTGCATTGGGAACTGCCAGATCCATGCGTGTCATTTCAGGAGTTCGTGGAACACCTGCAGCAATTATAACAATTTTAGAATCAGCCATATCTTCAAAATTTGCAGATGGGGTTATGGACACTCTAATATCCTTTGCAGCAAGGGCATCATTCATGTCCAAGGTTTCTCCCTGGATCTTATCCAAACTTTTTTCCCGTGATAAAAGTACAATCTTGCTTACAACACTCTCTTCAGCCAGACAAAAAGAAACAGCCTTCCCTACTCTGCCTGATGCTCCAATTACACTAACTTTCATGTTCCACCTTGATAGAAAAACAAGATTATCATTAACACTTAGTAATCCCACTCAATCTTAAATGTTATGTGTATGATTGTTGCCAACTAAAAAAATAAGTTATATTATTCCTTGTTCAGGAAACCTTCGGCAACTCTACGAACATAACTACTTTTATCATTTAGGGCTTTTTCAAGTGCTTTTTCTGCTTCATCTCCGCCAATGTTTCCCACAGCCATAACTGCACCAGCCCTGACGAATCCGCTATCATCATCCATGATCTTAATCAGTGCTGGCAATGATTCTGGGGCTTTGATGTTTCCTAGTGCCCAAGCAGCTCCTCCTCTGACTCTCCAATCATCATCTTTCAATGTTTCAATCAGGGGATTCACAGCAGATTTACCCATATTGCTAAGAGCACCCGAGGCTGCCCTGCGCACCCACTTATTATCATCTTTCATGGTTTCAATAAGGGGGGTAATGGCTTTCTCATTACCAATTATTCCTAGAACTTTTGCAGATCCCTTCCTAACATTTTTATCTTCATCATCAAGGGCATCTATGAGCTGAGGCACTGCAGGTTCTCCAATTTCCTCTAGCATTTCTGTGGCTTGCACCTGCACATGTTCATCATCATCCTTTAAAGTTTCAATCAATCTTTCAATGTTTTTTTCAACTTCCATAGTCCATTTCCCCTTGAAATTAATGTAATGGTTTTTTTTTGACTAAATCGATTTAATGTTCGATCTAGAAAAATTATAATTTGTATTTAATAGGCAATATATTTTGCCCCAAAAGAATAAACAAAAAATTAACCTTAGTATATAACTAACTCCTTGGAATTATTTATCAAACCATCCCTAGTCTACGATTAGCTCCATGGGATTATTAACCAAACCATATATATTATTCATACGTTAAGAGGATTTACCATGCACAAAATAACTGTAATACCTGGTGATGGCATTGGTCCAGAGGTAACCCAAGCTGCAATCCATGCCTTAGATGCGATTCCTGTTGAATTTTATTTTCAAGACGCTAAAGCTGGAAATTCCTGTTTTGAGGATACTGGTACTACCATTCCCGATGAAACAATTAAAATGGCTAAAAATTCTGATGCAACACTTTTCGGTGCTGTAACCACAGTTCCTGGTCAGAAAAGTGCAATAATCACTCTTAGAAAAAAACTGGGCCTATATGCTAATTTAAGGCCTATCAAATCATATCCTGGTGTTAAATCTGTTTATAATGATTTGGACATCCTTATTGTCCGGGAAAACAGTGAAGGACTATATTCTGGAATTGAAAAATTCACTAAGGATGGAGCAACTGCTGTGAGGGTTATAACCAGGAAAGCATCGGAAAAAATAACGAAAGTCGCATTTAAAGAGGCATATGAAAGGAGGAAATCCCGTTTAACTGCAGTACATAAAGCTAACGTGCTTAAAAAAACTGATGGAGTATTCCGTGAGTCTTTCTGGAAGGTGGCTAAAGAATATGGAAAAATAGATGGTTATGATGATATCGAGGTTGACGAAGTTTATGTGGATGCTGCTGCCATGTTTCTAATTACTAAACCCCACCGTTTTCAAGTAATTGTTACCACCAACCTTTTTGGAGATATATTGTCTGACGAAGGCGCAGGACTAGTTGGGGGTTTGGGGATGGTGCCATCTGCCAACATCGGTGATCATAATGGATTATTTGAGCCTGTGCATGGTTCTGCTCCGGATATTGCAGGTAAAGGTGTGGCTAATCCTACTGCTATGATTCTATCTGTTGTACTCATGCTCCAATTCCTGAAAGAGGACCACGAAGCATTGAAACTGGAACAGTCTCTTTTGAAGGTTTTAAAGGAAGGAAAATATGTCACACCAGACTTAGGGGGAACGTCCACAACCATGGAGATGGCACAAGCAGTTAGGGACAATTACCAAAAAATTTAACCGTATTCAATCCATGGTATGAAGAAAAATGGAAAGTAGTAAATTTTATATGTCTATCTTATCATAATTTCTTAATAAGAAGGGTTTTGTTAGAATAGCTACAAGCTGTTTCTAAACTGGTTTTCATCTAGAAAACTGGTTTCATAATTATAGATTCAATCTACCCTTTTTTTAGCATTAAATAATGCTGTTTTAGAAGTTTATGATTTTTTTAGAGGTGTAAAAGTATGAAAACCACCATTAGTGTGATAAAAGCAGACGTTGGAAGTATAGCAGGCCACGGATTAACTCATCCTGCAATATTAAAAAAATGTGAAGATATTCTAGCCAAAGCAAAGGAAGAAGAGCTTCTCACTGATTATTATGTAACCAATTGTGGGGATGACACCGAACTGATCATGACCCACACCCAGGGTGAAGAAAACGAAGAAATCCATGAATTAGCATGGAACGCCTTTTTAGAAGGAACTGCTGTTGCTAAAGAACTTAAATTATACGGTGCAGGTCAAGACTTGCTATCTGACACATTCTCAGGTAACATCAAAGGAATGGGTCCTGGATGTGCAGAAATGGAATTTAAGGAAAGGCCTAGTGACCCGGTGGTTGTTTTCTGCTGTGACAAAACCGAACCTGGAGCATTCAACATGCCTCTATTTAAAATGTTTGCAGACCCTTTTACCACTGCTGGTCTGGTAATTGACCCGTCCATGCACAATGGATTTGAATTTGAAGTATTTGATGTCATGGAACACAAAAAAGTTAAAATGACTTGTCCTGATGAAATGTATGATTTACTGGCCCTTCTGGGTACCATTAGCCGATATGTGATAAAACGTATCCGCCGAAAGGATGATAAGGAAATTGCTGCATCAGTCAGTACAGAACGATTAAACCTAATGGCCGGGAAATATGTGGGAAAAGACGATCCTGTGGCTATTGTAAGAGCACAATCCGGATTTCCAGCAGCTGGAGAAGTTGTGGAACCATTTGCATTCCCTCACTTAGTGGGTGGATGGATGAGAGGATCACACAACGGACCATTAATGCCTGTTGCTCAGAAAAACGCTTACCCTGTACGTTTCGATGGCCCTCCAAGAGTAATGGCTCTTGGATTCCAAATAGCTGATGGTGAATTAGTAGGACCTGCTGACATGTTCGATGACCCAGCTTACGACAGATCCAGAGCATTGGCATCAGAGATTGCTGAGTACATGAGAAGGCACGGCCCATTTGAACCACACAGACTACCTTCCGATGAGATGGAATACACCACTTTACCGGGTGTAATGGAAAAATTGGCCAACCGATTTGAGGATATTGAATAAATATATCCTTAATTCCTTTATTTTTATTTTAAAAAAATTGAATTTCACTTAATTATTTTATTTTTTTGTTCATCCTTGCAATGTAACTGGGTATGTCCAGCACTGTTTCTACTTTATCAATTATTATCCCATCACTGGTAGCTACCACGCCTTTCACTTCTTTGGATAGTTTCACCAGTTCGGCATCCACGTTACTAGCAGTTTGAGCATCACCTGGAACTTCAAGTGATTTTAAAAGTTCTTTAGTTTCCCTGGCCAGTTTACCACTCATACTCACTGGACTGTCATAGAAAAAGAGTACATTTTTAGGATTAAACATTTTCAAGAGTGATATTATTGAATTCAAGGCTTCCTGTGTAGTTTCATCTTTTTTGTATTTCCCGAAAACAGCTTTGATATCTCGAGTAACACCATCATCACAGTGAAGTAGAAATTTATCTCCACTACTGCAGATGCTTTCAACTGTGATTAGGACGTTATAACCGTCTATAAAAACATTTTTATCCTTCACATCTGATAATAAAATTAATTTTTTCTTCCTTGATTCTATTTTCTGCTTGGAAAAAACACTTCGATTAAGATAATTCCTTTGCTCCTCATTGAGGAGGTAATGATTACTCACAAAAGTTAAAGCCCCGGTTCTGGGAAAACCACGGTCCAGTAAATATTGAAAATCTTTTTTAGCTTCTTGTAGAATATTATCTTCGAAATTCATATAGCCTCTTATTCTTATATGTCTCACGATTATTCATAGAAGTTTCAATTTTTAGGAACGTACAGATAGATAATTTCCGTATGCAAGGTGTATTATTCCCTTTAAGGATTCCTTCCCCTAGAATATTTTTAAATATCTTATTATATTATTAAATCACTAAATGGTTATGAAGAGGGTGTATGTTATTATTCTTCGATTATTAGGTCATGAGTAAGGCGAATGGCATCTAAAAGTCCGTGTGCATAGGTTATGCAGCCAAAAGATGTTAAATAATCCTTTTTTTCTAGGTAATATTGGGCGTCGTTCCGGTAGTTTTTGGCCATTTTTATAATTTTTTCTTCTTCACCATTGACTTTTATAGATTTCACTTCTTTTATATTTTTTTCAAAAAGCTCTAAATCTTTTTTAATTCTTTCTTTTGCGTCCATAGTATCTTATGAATATTTTAAAGTTTTTTAAACTCTTTCCAGGAGTGATAAATTCGTTGCAATACAGTTACATATCCTAAGATGATTATCAGGAGAATGGCTATTGACATGAAAAAGTGGGGGTCAATGAAGTATCCCAGGAATGCTCCACCCAATATTATGAATATACGTTCTGCTCTTTCTGCGATTCCAACATCACATTTTATCCCTTCCACCTCTGCCCGGGCACGGACATAACTCACAGTTAATGAGGCTAACAATGCCAAGATACCCCAAAACCAGTTTACAAATCCTCCATATATCACTCCAATTATTATGAAGGCATCTGCAAAACGGTCGCATGTGGAGTCTAGGAAACCTCCAAATTTACTTTTGGTGTTATTGTTCCGGGCCACAGCACCGTCTATAACATCAAAAAATCCGCTGCATAGTATGAGTAATGCGCCTGCTAACAGATTTCCCATGGCTAAGGCATATGCTGCAAAAAGGCTAAGAACTAATCCAATTATGGTTAGAATGTTAGGGTGTAATCTGATTTTACTGGCTACTGGGTTGATTAATTTTTGTATTTTGGGCCGTGCTTTGTTTAACATCTTTTTACACCACATATTCGAATTTGTGCAATTGATAGGTTGTTTTATATTAGTAATTTCTATGGGTTTCGATTAACAATATCATGCGTCCAATTAAAAGATGATCTTATTAAAAACTTGCTTAAAGAGGGATAAAATTTTCTATAATTATATTAGATTGAATCATGTGGAGTTCCAATTTAGAAATTGTTAATTTGCTAGAATATTATTGTAAAATAATATTATGATAAAAATCATATACGTTGGTTAAAATTTTTGAAACTAATACAATTATATGTTAAATTTTAATGATTCAATCATACATTTTTTTATTGGCTTATAAATTATTTCATTTTTAGATTATAATTTGGGCTGTAAATTGTCTGGAAACACCAATTTATTTATAAGAAGACCATATCAAATTATGTAAGAATGGATTTGGTTTAGGGGAAATTAGTAAATGGGGATTGGGGAAAAACTTTCTACTGGTAATATATCATCTGCATCCTTTAGGCAAGTATTCCTTTTATTTGTTCTTATTATTGTGAGTTATGGATTTTTTACTATATTTTTTCGTAATAGCTCAAATATTACCATTTCCATCAATGACATTACTGTACTTTTGTTTAACATCATTACTTTGGTTATTTTATTTTTCGCTTTCCAACATTCGCAAAGCTATGGAAAAGGTTATTATCATGCATGGCTGGTTTTTTTCATATCCCAATCTTTTTGGGTTGGGGGAGATTTGTTATGGTTAATTTGGGGTTATAATCTAATTTATCAATCGATTTTGAGTTTTACTTACCTATTTTTTATTTTTAAAACAGTTTTCTTTTGTTTAGGCCTTTATTTAATTCCAAAACCACACGTGGACATTTTGAACCGTTACCGGCGGGTGATTGAAATTGGTATGGCACTGGTTACCATCAGCATGTTTTTCTGGTCATTTTTAATACTCCCTTTTACCAGAATGAGCCCGGTAAATTCTTTTAACTCCCTTGTTATATCACTAAATTTTTTATCCCTATTTGCCTTGATGTTTTTCACCATTTCTTTATTTGTCTTCTACACTGGAAACTTGAAGAAGGGACCAACACTTTACCTTATTGTGTGTGCCATTTTTCAAGTTGTAGCGTCTGTGACATATGTTTACGAATATATTCTCAATTTATATCCGGCTGGTGGGTTAGAAAATATTTTTTGGATATCAGCCAGTCTATCTCTGGCCCTGGCTGGTTTGGTGCAGATCCGCTGCCACCCTCCAGCAGTACTTGAAGATCTTTCCACAGATTTCTGGAGATTCAAAGTCCCATTCGAGACAAACGTGGCATTATTATTCGGGGGAGTAGCTTATCTATTCATATTATGGGCTTATTATAATAATAAAGAAGTTTTTGAAGTTTTATTAGTTGGGGGAGGATTTTTAGTTGGGTTGGCAATTGTAAGGGCGATAATTAACAATAAAGAAGTTCGGAAATCTTATACAAAACTAGAACTAAGTAAAAAAACATACCAAGCCATTTTAAACTCAATAAATGATGCGCTGTGCATAATAGATCCTCAATTACGGTTTTTAGAAGTAAATCAGGGAGTTCTGGATATGTATGGATACAGTAAACAGGAAATATTAGGGAAATCCTTGCACATGTTGTCGGCTCCTGGTAAAAATGATATGGAAGAAATTGTGAACTCCGAGTTCCTAGCTTTAGATGGAAAACATCAGACCTTTGAATTCTGGGGCAAGAGGAAAAATAATGAAATCTTTCCAATAGAGGTTAAACTAAACAAAGGAACTTATTTCGGTCAAGATGTGGTGGTGGCCGTTGCCAGAGACATCACCCTCAGAAAAGAGGATGAAAAACGTTTAAAAGTTCTCTGGATGAGAAGGAGGCCATGGTACAGGAGGTACACCACCGGGTGAAAAACAATATGCAAGTGATTTCCAGTTTACTGGGACTCCAATCCATGTACTTGGATGATGATGAAGTCCAGAATGCTCTGCAGGAAAGTCAAAACAGGGTGCAGTCCATGGCAATGGTTCATGAGAAACTTTATCAGAGCAAAAACCTATCCAGTATTGATATGGGAGATTACATGCATCAGATCGCACACCACCTCCTTGATAATTATCATTTGAAATCTAACCAGATAAAAATTCGTATCAAGACTGAAAAGGTGGAAATGGATATTAAAACTGCCTCACCTTTGGGTCTCATCATTAATGAACTTATCACTAACTCCCTTAAATACGCCTTTCCAGATGGAAAGGGAGAAATAAACTTGAAAATTTCTTTAATTGATGATTATTATAATTTAACTGTTGCTGATAATGGTGTGGGGTTGCCTGAGGATTTTAAGTTGGATAATGCTGAAACACTAGGATTACAATTGGTAAATCGGTTAGTGCGACAAATTAGGGGATCTATAGAATGGGATGGTTCTAAAGGTACTGCGTTTATTATAAAATTTCCATCTAAACATCTAGAAAGATAGAGATTTAATACTTAAATGGGGAAAATAGGTTATTGGCGGCGATTTAATGACTAAAAAAGTGTTAATTGTGGAAGATGAAGGCATAACTTCACTTGAACTTGAAAATAAAATTCGTAAATGGGGTTATGATCCAGTAGGAGTTGCTGTTTCAGGAGAGGAAGCTATGGTCATGGCACGGGATCTTAAACCCGATCTGATGCTGATGGATATAAGACTTCAGGGAGAAGAAGATGGAGTGGAAGCTGCTGAGAAAATCCTGAAAGAAGTGAAAACTTCACTTATCTATATCACTGCTCATTCATCTGACTTAATAATGGACAGGGCCCATAAAACTTCCCCTCATGCTTACTTTATTAAACCATTTAATGATAATGAATTGAAGTTCGCAGTCGAAATGGCATTATATAAACATGAAATGGAAACAAAACTCGCAGAATCTGAAAATAAGTACAAAGTTCTCATTGATAACTTGATGGTTGGAGTTTTCATAACTGAATTAAATGGCAACATATTAATGATGAATCAATACTTAGCTGATTTGTTCAATGGAAATTCTCTAAAGGGAGTTGTAGGGAGAAATTTTAAGAACATGTTTACCCAGTCACAGGAAATTGAAAAACTCATGGAAAAATTAGAAAATGAAGGTAAGCTAATTAATGAAAATTTAACCCTAATTAATGGCAATAACCAAAAAATAGAAATTGAATTAAGCGCTAAAACCAGTAAAAATCTTGTTTATGGGGTGGTAACTTCTATAAAATGAAGTGTCTCCTTATTAAAAGTAATTTGATATTTTTCCTATCTGATTTGGATTGGTATTCATTACTTTAATAAGCTAAACAGTAAATGAAGAACCTTAATTTATTGGTTTTCTAAAAAAACCAGCACCGGTTTTATATGAGGAATATCCGCTATTAGATATAATCTTATTAATGATGTGGAAATAAACTATCTTACATCTTTATCTTTCCTCTAAGAACCAGGATAACTATTGCAGGGGTTCCCGAGCGGTCAAAGGGGATAGGTTCAGGGCCTATTGGTGTAGGCCTTCAAGGGTTCGAATCCCTTCCCCTGCACTTTGTTTGTTGGTGATATCGAATTTTTTTCATAAATTTGCACTTTTTTTATTAACTATTCCTTGATTTTTTTTATTTTACCTACTTAACAATAGGGGAAGGTGAGTTAAAACTAAAATAAAGCCAAAAAACAGGATTTGAGGTTAATTTCAACGAATTAAAGTATCCGAACATTTTCTGAGCATTTTAATCCCATATAAGTATAAGAACAGCTTTTGAACATTATCGCAAGTAGACTGGCTTTTTACAAGCTAAGTCATTTATAAGTTGCAAAAAACCCATCAGTATCTGCATAAACTGGTTTAAATCCTTTTTTTTCAGCATATTCCATAGTTTTTTTGAGAAAATATCGTCCCCATGCAGTTATTGCTTCAGAACATTCCAAACTATACCATCGAAAGGAGTCGTGATTATACAAGCCATATATGGTGTTGGCCAGTCTTTTCAATGCTTTTTGTTCTGTGTCTAGAATTTGGTACTGTCTTTTATCTATAGATTCTTTCATTAAGGATTTAATTCTCATTCTATCTTGGAGAATTTTGCCAATAGCTGATGGAATGAAACCTACTGGTTCTTTACGAAACTTATGCCCATATTCAGGACTTATATGGCAATCTAGCTCAGTATTATGGGTGAGGCTGTCTGGGGAGATGTTTTTGGAAATTATTATACTGGGATACAAGCTTTTAAAATCAAAGTAGACAATATTCTCATGTAAACCTTGCACTGGTTTTTTAACATAACCCCCTACAACATGGATGTCTTTTCGTCGGGCTAATTCTGATGATAAAGCTGTATTAGGCACTAAATTTCCATATTCGAATGATTTTTTGATTAAATACCATTCAACATGTCTTCCTGATGCCATGCGGGCCACTTCAAATAGGGGTTGTCCCACAATACGGGTTAATTCTATGCTAAGAGGTAACATCTTCTCACCTATTTGGGTAATGGACTTAGCATCATCCAGGGAGTACCGGAATAGTTGGTCTGATTTATCTTTGCCTTCTTCCCAGTAAGTGTGAATATCTTCTTGGGGAATGTCCAGTTTTTCCACCTCAAAAAGCTCCTTGTAGGCATGTTTTAGGGTGTGATGGTTTAATTGAAGGTAACGGCGAATGTAGGGGTAAAGATCAATGTGAATTCGCCCCCTGATCATGGCTGCATTTTTTCCACTGATTTGTGTGAACTCCAGTTCGGATTCATCTACTCCTATTTTAAGGGTCACACCTAACTTTGCAGCCCGATCTCTGATATAGGGGAAGTCAAAGTTGTCTGAATTATATCCCAGTATAAAGTCCGGGTTTTGGGATTTAATAGTTTCCACGAACTTTTCCAATAACTCTTTTTCATTAGTTACTGTCTCCACAAAATTCATTCCAGACTTTTTGGTGGAGAACACTTTCTTGAAACCCTGATTACTGGAAAAACTAATTATTATAATGGAGTTTTGGCCGGGTTGGGCTGTGTTTGGGGGATTGTAGATTTCCATATCAAAACTTAAAACCTTAAGTTCTGGTAAACTGGATTTTTGGGGTGTGGGTGGCTTTTCTGCTTGGAAAATGCAAGTCGAAGAGTTTTCAGATAGTATCCTACCATGTACTTCCACCATATTCATGGGAGATAAACCTTTATCAATAAGGTATCTGCGGTAAAATGGAATATCATACTCTCGAATTTCCTTCACAGATTTTAAATTCCTTGCTTTTTCTACGAATTTAGGAATATCTTGGGGATGGTTAAAAATTACCTTTAAAACCTCTTTCACCAACTCTCCATCATTTTTATAGATTTTTTTCCATTTTAAGATGTTTAATTTTTTCAATTCATCTAAACAGACATCAATATCATGGGGAATGACATAAATGTAATGTTTAAAATGTTTATCCAACACGATAATATGTTTCTGTTCATTATTTTCTAGGAGTTTGCCGAATAATCGTATGACTGGTTTTCGGTTCCTGGTGACATAGTCAATGTCCATGAGAATGAAATTTTTAGTCTGCATAGGGCCTTCACTAAGTTATACTTTGGTAGAGGTGGGGTGAAATCAGTTAACTTAGAGGAGGTGAGAAGTAATTCCCAGTATAATGATCCGGGTCTTATTATTTTAGGCACAAATAATTTGCTGATAAACCATCTTTTCGTGAAATATTAAGGGGTTTTCAAAGTATCTAGCGATCATCCTAACTATATATCTTTAAAAAATAGTAAAATCTTTCCCAATAAAAGAAAAAGGGATGTAAAATCCTAAACTCATGCTCTGGCGATTTTTTCCCCGAATTTTATGGCTGCTTCTTGTGCATCAACATCTGGATTCCAATGGTTTTTAAAGCCATCATCAATAACTTCAAAACCAGCATCCTCCATTAAACCGTTTAACACCTTCACAGATTCACCACTCCACCCGTAACATCCGAATGCAGCTGCTTTTTTATTTTTGAATTTTAATTCCTTCATCAAATGGACGAAACCAGCTACATTATGTAAGATGCTGTTAGAAATAGTTGGTGAACCCACCATAACGGTTTTTGATTTGAAAACTTCGGTTATAACGTCGTTTTCATCACTTTTGGATAAGTTGAAGACTTTAACAACCACTTCCTGATCTGCCAGGCCTATTCCTTCAGCTATCTTCTCAGCCAGCATCTTAGTACCGTTCCACATGGTGTCATAGATAATGGTGATCTGATTTTCTTGGTAATCATTGGCCCATTGTGAATATTTTTCAACAATCTGCAGGGGATTGTCTCTCCAGATAACCCCATGGCTAGTGGCAATCAAATCGATTTCTAGGTTTAATGAAAGGACTTCATCCAATTTTTTCTTTAATATAGGGCCGAAAGGGGTTAGGATATTAGCATAGTACTTTATGGCTTCTTCGTCAAGGTCGCATTGATCTACCAAGTCATTGTATAACTTTTCAGTGGCCAAGTGCTGTCCAAAAGCATCGTTACTAAACAGTATATTGTCCTGGGTAAGGTAGGTTGCCATGCTGTCTGGCCAGTGCAGCATCATCATTTCAACGAAGACTAGTTCCTTCCCATTCCCAATATCCAATGTATCCCCGGTTTTAACCACACGAAAATCCCAATCCTGGTGGAACTGTCCTTTTAGGGATTTAACTGCATTAGCTGTGCAGTAAATTGGAGTGTCAGGAATATGTTTCATTAAGGCGGGCAGGGCTCCGCTGTGGTCAATTTCTCCATGATTGGCTACAATGTAATCAATTTTATCCAGATCTATCTCTTGGGCTAAGTTTTCCACAAATTCTTCCGCGAAGGGAGACCACACTGTGTCAATTAGGACAGTTTTTTCTTCCTGTATCAGGTAAGAATTGTAGGTCGAGCCTTTATGAGTTGAATATTCATTCCCATGAAATTTTCGAAGCTCCCAGTCTACTTTACCTACCCATGATACATTATTTTTTATTTGCTTTTTCATTTTGCTCACTCTCCTAAACTAGTTTATTATGCTAATAGTTCCACTAAAACTGGATTTGTTTTCATTAAAAAAAAATGATAATTTACTCCTTTTTCAGTGTGCCAGGCGCTGGAGCCTTTACAACAATCAGTTCTAAAGTCTCAGAGTGCAGGTTTTTAACATTCATCTTGGTTTGAAAGGGTATTTTAAGGAGGGTTCCAGCTTCATATTCATGTATTTCCTGGTCATCAAGGCCGATTGAGAGTTTGCCTCTGATAACCGTCATATAGACGTTGGAATTAGATAAATGTTCAGGAAGTCCTTCATCTTGGTTAAATACCATGTGAAGATAATGAACGTTTTCATCAAAGATAACTCGTTCAACAGCCTTTTCATTTCCACGGGATAACCTAAAAATTTGTTCTATCAAATAATAACCTCCTAATTATAATAACAACTGTTGTTACACTGTAATATTATTATTTTTGAAGCCTAAATAATTTTTCATATGGTTACACCTGAAATTTTTATTAAAAATAATTTTGGTAAAAAAAGGTTATAGTTAATTAAAAGTGTTTTGATCTTTTCAGATGCTTAAAATGCGATAAAAAAGCGATATTCCTTGCCAGTTAAACTAAGTTGTGTGTGGATGATCCACCCTTGCATAAGTGGTGGATCTAGTTAGTTTAACCTTTCTTTAGGGAGGATGAGTTTAATCTTTTTAATTACCTTGATCTAAAAAAATAAAATAGTTTGGGATGAGATTTTTCAAAACTGTAATCGTTTCAAGCTCTGGAGATTAGAGCATAAAAATGTAACAGTTCCTCTCTTTTTTTCGGTATCCCTAATAAATTTTATAGGGTTATTTTTCCAAAGTTCTGCAGGATCTTTTTTATTGACAATAGCAGAATGTGTAAGTTTATCCTCCGACAATTGGCTGGAATCAGGGGGGTATATGTCTTTAAGCCATAAATCAATTTTAGCTTCTTTGGAGGACATGTTGGAGGGCCATGATTCATCTATTAATATTCTGAATCCATCTTCTTTTTTTGGGAGTTCGTATATTCCTTTTATTTTTAACATGAGTATCACTTTCCAAGCAGTTAATTTATCATGATAAAACATGATAATTAATTTAACATTATTAATCATGATATATAAAATTAACTATTTCCCAAGTCAAGTGCACACCCAACACGATCCAGATTTTAAGTATTAATTTGAGGGGAGGGTCAGTCAATTTCGAAGGACTTAAAATAGTACATCAGGGAATATCCATCATCCTCGATCTAACACAAAATTAACAAGCAAAAAATCAAAAATAATAAATTCTTATAAACGAATTCTGTCCTTATTTTTGGGTATTCCATTTTTTACAGTGATCCAATGGTTATCCTGATATAGTTCATACTCTCTAAAACAACAAGGAATACCCTTAGCTTTGGTTGCATTTGGGTGATCCATAAGCTGGAAATGAAGGTGAGGGGCGGTAGAGTTACCAGAGTGACCTACATTTCCTATGAGATCTCCGGATTTGATTAAATCACCATTTTTTACCTGCACCGAACCAGTTTTCATATGACCCAGGAAGGCCCATACTCCCTTCCACATTCCTTCACCCTGAATTATCACGAAGTTGCCAGTGATATCCTGAAGATTATGTTTGTCAGGATCGAAAAACAGGGCATTTTTAAAGGCCACTGAAATATCATGAAAGGGCTGTACCGGGTTTCGTTCAGGGTGCCCGTCTAAAGATTCAACCACTTGGCCAGAAATGGGTGCATAAATAGGTTTCCCATAGGCATAACAATCATTTAGACGTACTTGGCCTAACATATAATCTAAAATACTTTTTTTGTAGAATTTCGCTGATTTTTGGGACCAGTCTACTTGTAAAAGGTCAAAGGCATATGTTTGTGCAAGATAATCAGTACCATGACTGGGAACTTTAGTACCAGGACTGTTTAATACCATCCACTCATCCCTAAGGGGTGCTTCTATAGGTACAAGTTCCATCATTATCGCCATTAGCATCTACTTTATGGATATGCCACCCTATTTATTGTTTCAATCATTTTAAGATAATATGAATTTTTTATTCAATAGAAGTGCATTCCCATGTTTCAGCTTCAGTATCTATGGTGGCATATAATTCTGTTTCTACATCTTTAAAAAGGTCTTCGCAGCCAAATTCTAAATCCGCAGCCTTTTTAACTGCATACATTCTGCCCCGCGCACTTTTAACCACTATATCACCCTCACGGGTTATTCCTACCACTAATTGTTTGATTTCTTTTGCCATTTTTATCAACTCCCAAATAGCTCTTACTGAGATAGGTACAGCTTGTAATTCCATTAATTCCTATTTAACTTTCATGACCTATATTTTATCTATTTATCGTAATCATGTTAGTCAGTGTTTTTATACAATAATTGTTAAAGAAGCTCTAATTGTTAGAATAATAAGGTTTTCCAATTATTTCAAAGTTTTCAACCAACAATTAGCTATAAACTACTTTTTAGCCTTATTTTTCAACATTCGAGCATAACCATCCTCCAAACTCCACAGTTTATGAGCGTAGTCTACAATTTCCATCATGTGTAAGTACTTTATCCTGGGAGTTATCTTAATGAATTTTCTATCTATTTTGTTCATGTACCGGCCGTAATAGTTGTTTCTGGGTTTTTTGTATTCGTCATCCATAACGGAAACATAGTTGTAGGTAAAATTCATCTTCCCATCTGGATTGAAAATGTTCTCCAGTTCTTCATTGATGTTAACCACTAATCCCTGGACCAGTTTCACATCTTCCACATCCACCAACCGACCCTTTCCCATATTTTTAGCGTTAATCTGATAAATACCATCTAAATATTCTCTGATATCACTTTGCCATTTTTTTAATTCTTTACTGGGGAAAATCAGAATATCTTCGGTTTTTCGGAATAGATGAGGCTTGTAAAGTAGCACTTTTCTGTGGTCAACAATCCCGTAACTATGTTTCATCCCAACCAACCAATCAATAAGAACAGCTAGTACCAGTTAAACATAATTCAAACTTCTTCACTGGTCTATAAAAAATCCAGACCCACATCTGGAGCTTTCCTGGATTCACTAGCTAGTTTAATTAAAGATCCTAACCCATTATCTTCTCTTTTTTTAATTGGACTGTGCAAGTATGCGTCCAGATAACTTTGGCTTGGCTTGGCGCTGAGAAATGAGTCCAATTCTGAATTTATTATATGAATTTTTCCCATTATCCAGTACCATTGGCCCATCAACTTTTTATTATCTTCCTGATCCCAAAGGCGTTCCATTAAGAAAATATCATGCACCTGGTTATGCATAGCTACATAAGTCCTCTTAAACTCTTCTCTTGAATATATAATAACCTCTTCACGGTCATGGAAAGAATCAGGATCATATAACTTGGCTTTTGCCCCTACTGGTATTCCTTGACTAACCCTCATGATAATTTTCACCTCCACTTTATAGGGGGATGGAATACTATAATTTGGGGAAGGTCAAGGAATTTGAGGTAGAGAGCACAAGAAAATTAATCCCAGTATCATATTTTTTTCTCAAAAAATATCACATAATGCTTTAATAAATATAAATGATAAGGGAGTGGTTTATGCATGCACAAGACAGCCATCGTGTTGCCTATAGATTTAAATAAACGGTTTTTTTCAGTTTTTGAAAGATACTGGCTACATTTCACGAAAAACTACTTGGGGATGCTATGAATATTTAAAACAAGAAAAATAATTCCTGATTAAGAGGTTATGGAACAGAAATTTCATATGGTATTTTGATCTAATATTTAATGGTCCAAGGGTTATTTAATGATTTAAAAGAATGTGTTCATGGCTTGCGTAGGCCTCCAAGGGCTTTCGTCTGTATCTATTCTGTTTTTTTATCCAGCCCGGCATGGAGAAACATGTTGATGGTGAACTTGTCAAAACCTTTTTCAGCCAGCATCTTGGCAATCTGCTGATTTTCCTGGTAATATTCATCTTCAAGCCGCTTATCTTCCACTGGATCCTTACTAACCAGTCGCATGCTGCGTAATGCTGGGAGGTTCTTCACTTGACCATCCTCATAGATGCGCACATGTTCATCATCGGTCATTCTATGGGCTGCATAGTAATCCAGATATTCACCATGATCATCATTCCCAAAGCAGTACTGGATGAGCCATCCTGCATTCTGGATGTATCCACCACTCCTATTTTGCATATCTTCTTCGGGTAAAACGATCCCCCAATGGTCAAAACGACTATTAAAAGTTTCTGCAATTAATTTCATTAACATTCCCCCCTAATTATTGCACTTTGTTAGATCTTTTACACATTAATACTAATAGCCCCTTAGATTTTTGTTAATGAAAGAAAACCTTTGGGGTATTTTTTTGATATTAAGACAAGTATTACTCTACCTTTTTCTAAAAATACATCTTTATTTTTATAATGTAATAATTAATGGGCTTTTAAACCGTTAAATTTAAGTATTGATGTTTATATACATTTATTTGGCGAATAAAATTAATTATCACTTAAATTACAGTAAAGAAGACCCAAACTATATCTTGTTAGAGAAAATATTTAAAATTATCGGTTCTCATATCTATTCGCTGTGAGTTTGCTGAACATAGTTCAGCAATTCTCGAAAATCAAAAACCATAATTGCTTCTAAAGGTGTTAAAAACACCAATACGATGATTTTATCAATCAAAATAATATTTACTGTTATTTTTTTTAATACAAACATTGAATTTGTAGTTTCTGAGCTTAACAGAGATAAAAAGTTGCAGAAATTCTTCCAAATCAATGAAATGCCCAGTGCACTTCAAATTTCAGAATTCATCTCGCGATTCCATCCTGATACATTCGTTAAAATCACAAAAAGCATATTAATGCAAACTAAACCAATTAAAAAACGTGTAAAAACGAACATTTATCATTGATGCCATGCTTGTGGATTTAGATTACAATACTAAACGTAAACACTGATCTAAAGAATATCTCGAAAAATTTAAAATGGAGCTACGCATCCTCCTACGGATTTTTACATATGATTTAAAGCCACTATAGTTATAGAACACGAATTTACAATGGCTGTTGCTATTTTAATCCACGGTGGAGCGCCACACGACACCAAAATCTTCACAGAAATAATGGAAAACCTCCGAAAAAGGCGAATAATCAGGAGGCGAATAATCAGGAAAAAAGACACCATAATATTCGACAGGAATTATTTACAAATACGAAAACTACCAAATCGGGATTTCTAAATATAAAATCGTTACTTTCTTTTTT
>DUPR01000053.1 GCA_012838205.1 Methanobacterium sp. | reverse complement strand
TTTTACCAATTATTTCAACAATATCACCAGGATTTGCGCCAATTTCATTCATTAGATCATGGTCTATGCGCACCATCCCTTTGCCCACATCCTGTTGCAGTGCTTCAGCGACTCTTAACTCGATTTCACCATTTTCAGGCAATTTTGATCCCTCCATAATAATTAAAATAGTTTTTTATCTAGTCATTAATACTATTCTGGTGATGTTTAATCTATGTGGAAGATGGTTTAAATTATTGTTGATTTCCACCTAATCCTATTACTTCTCAAACGCTCTGTATCTCTTGCCTTAAATATGTTGAAGACCTCATTTCCTAATAAAGGAGGAATAAGATGCAAAAAAGTTACAGGAAGAATGGGATTCCAGATTTAAGGAGAAGAACACATTATTGGGATGAAATAGATCTTAAATACTTGGCTATGCGTTACTTCATCCCAGTGGTGATCATGATTACAGTGCTCATGATCGGAGTAATGATGGTGGCTGCCACACCAAACTCAAACTTCCCTGCCACCATCTAATTATTTATTTTGTCTTAGAATTTAAAAAAAATAATAATATAAAGGATCACTCAGTCTTATAATTTTCAACTTATTGATCCTCTTATTTCATTACTTGTTTTCTCGATCCAACTAAGGTTCTGGATCAATGTCAGGTTCAGGTTGAGGTTCAGGTTCAGGAGGGTTTGGTGGACTTGGAGGCCTTTGGTTTGGTCTTGTATTTGACTGAGGAGTGGTTGCGCCGTTCTCATTCATTAGAAGATTTTGATTCAAATTGTCTGATTCTTCAGTAGATACGTCATCAGAAATAATACCACTGGAATCATTATTGGTGTTTTCTTGATAACCCACTTCAGTAATCAAGGGATCCGAGTCTGAACCTACAGCCCCTGGAATACCATAAAACCCAATAGACAAAATAAATATAATTGGGATCATCACACTCATCAGTTTATGATCTTTATTCATTGTAACACCTTTTATATTACATTTTTTCTTGGGATTAATATATATTTTGTTCGAACCATAACAACAGAACAGGAGTAATGAAGCATGATTCAATAAATAAAGCCATTACTTAATTCAATAAATATATGTAGCCTAATATTCATGTTTATTTAATTAATATTAAATTAATATTTACATTAACACTACTCACCAAACTAAATGATAATATTTATATTAATTCCCTGAACTCTATAAAAAAGAGGAGGATCACAATGAAACAAACATCATCCAAGGATTTGATGTTAATTTTTGTATTAGCATCAATCACTGCCCTATTCACATCAATCGGACCCCATAATTTTTTAGTTATTGATATTTCGTTACTTATAATGATTATTGCACTATCCGGATATTCGCTGATGTCATTAGTTTACCCTGAAGAGGATGCTCTTGGGATTTTAAAAAAACCTTTATTAATTGTGATGTGCAGCATTTTCATGGCTATTTTAATTAGTTTAGTACTTAAAATTTCCCCATTAAAACTGCATTTTAAAGATTTAACATGGTTTTTATCAATAATAACTGCATCAATCACCATTACATCTTACATTATACGTTTAACCTATTTTAAACCAATAAAGGAAACTGTAAAAGTTTTAGACAAACAGGGCCCCCTATCATTTAGGGAGTTATTGGATGTAAATCTAATAATTTTCACCATACTAAGTTTACTGATGATTATAACTGTCTTGGTTCCTCCTTTAAACAAAACCTCGGCTTGGATGCTTCCAGGCAGTCTTTTTGTGTGTTTAATACCAGGTTACTTGCTGTTGGAGGCTATATTCCCTAAAAATGATGATTTGGAATTGATAGAACGCTTTGCACTGAGTTCTGGTTCCAGTTTAATCTTAACTTCCATAATCGGCCTTATATTTAATTACACCCGATGGGGTATTCGTTTAGAATACATCCTCCTTGTAATGGCTGTAATCAGCTTGTTGTTATGTTTCATGATATTTATGCGAAGGAAAAAAATACCTTTATCCCAAAAAATCCGCATCCCTCAAATGGAAAAACTGTTGAGCATATTCCTTATTATCTGCATCTTACTGACAATTGGGGCAGCCGCTTACACATTTCTTAAACCAGAAGACTCCCTAATAAAGGATGAAAAAACTAACCTAACCAATTTTTATATTACTGAAAGTAATTCCAGTGCCAGTGCCAATACAATAAGCTTGGTATCAGGGAAACATTCAATTTTAAACATGGTTTTAGTGAATCAAGAAGGGTCAACTGTGAATTACCGAATATTAGTGCGAGTAAATAACAGCATCCTAAAACATGAAAACATTACCCTTGAAAACAATCAAAAAATTACAATTCCAATAAACTTCACCGCTGGAATACCTGGAAAAAGAAAGATGGAATTCATTATTTACAAGCTCCCAGACCAAACCCCCTATCAAAAAAAGATTGTGAATCTTAAAGTATCATAACTAAATCTGTTAATAAGCATTTTTATCCCGGAATAGATTAATTAAGGTTCTGAAAAAAATTTTCACATCCATAGATATTGTCCAGTTCTCCACATAATAAATATCATATTCAATCCTTTTAAAAATGGACGTATTACCACGATAACCATTTATTTGCGCCAATCCACTCATACCCGGACGTACATGGTGCTTAATCATGTATTTCGGAATTTCTTCCTTGAATTTTTCAGCTAAATGGGGACGCTCAGGTCTTGGGCCGATTAAGCTCATTTCTCCCTTTAATATATTGAATAGTTGGGGTAGTTCATCAATACTTGTTCTTCTAATAAATGAGCCAAATCTTGTGACCCGAGAGTCATTTTTAGTGGTCCATTTATATTTCTCTTTTTCTTCATCATGCAATTTCATACTGCGAAATTTGTACATTTTAAAAACTTGATGATCCTTACCAAATCGTTCCTGCTTAAAAATAATCGGACCCGGAGAACTTATTTTTACCATGATAGCGGTGATAAGTAAAAGAGGCGATAACAATATAAGGGAAGGAACCGCCAATAGCAGATCAATCATTCTCTTAATAAACTGGTTTAAACGATTATCCAAGGGTACATATCTAATTTTTATAAGGGGAATGTCTTCTATCATCCCTACATGTGGTTTTGAAGATAAATAACCATAATAGTCTGGTATGATCTCTGCCCTAACTCCACTTTTTTCACAAGTTTCAATTATCCAATTCATAAGCTCTTTATGGGTTGGGGATAATGCTATAATAATCCGGTCAACTGTGTTCATTTCAATGACATTTTCTAAGTCTTTTAGTTTTCCTAAAACCTTTAAACCGCAAATTGTATCCTTTTCCGGATCGTCATCTAAAAATCCGATAATCCTATAACCCATATATTCGTTTTGGATGATGATTCTGGCAAATTTCTGGCCCAGTTTCCCTGCCCCTATAACTAGGATGTATTTGATGTTGTATCCCTGGGTTCTGATATACTTAAGAAACTGGCGGAG
>DUPR01000052.1 GCA_012838205.1 Methanobacterium sp. | reverse complement strand
GTTGTCGTCTTTGGATATTTTTCGACCTAACTTATCAATCACTATACCCTGAAATTCTTTCCAATCAATCACGATAAATATCTCCTATTCCAGTGGCTTTAATTAGACAGAAAGCTGTAAGACTATTAGAAGGAAAGGGAAAATGACTAGATAATTTACTAGCGTTTCCACACCTTTGATCCGCACACTCCACAGAAAGTTTCATTACCACCCAATTTTTTCCCACACTTCTGGCAAGTTATTTCTATTTCTTCTAAACTACCTTTACCATGCATTTATATAATTTCATGCCAGTGGGAATTTCAGCCTTACAACTACTACAATTCACAGTTTCAACATTTTCCAAATTTTCATTCATTTAAATCCTCCAATAACACATTATAGATTAATATCACATTGAATCGTCCATTGAAATAAAATTTGCACCAGACAACATGTTATATTTGTCCACATCGCAAGTTACCACGATTATCTGCATTTCTTTAGCATTTTCTTGCAGTATTTCCAAAGCATGGTGCATCCTGACTGGATCTGTGTTAACTAAAGGGTCATCTAGGACTACCAGTTGTTTCTCATCACGGCTTAGGATACTGCCCAAGGCTAATCTGAAGAGGCACCAAATTTGTTCCTGGGTACCGAAGGATAAAAGATCCACAGGGGCTTCCTCACCATTGGCCAGTATTGTGTCTGGTTTCATGGTTTTATCAAAATTGAGTGAATATTTAGGTCCTAATAGTTTCTCTAAATCATCTGTGACCCGTTTACGTATAGGGTCAGATAGTACTCCAATGGTGTTTTCTCGGTAAAAATTAGTTAATTCATATAAGAGTTTAATGCTATCAGCTTCAGTTTGCAACTCTTTTTCCTGGATTTGGAGTTGTTCCAGTTTTTCTTCAATCACACTAGTATCAGCAGACTGTCCTATAATGAGTTGAAGTTCACTTTCACTTCTTGCTAAGTTAATTTCCTGACTTTTAATCTCATCTTCTAATCGTTGAACTTTAGTGTTAAGTCCATCAAATAATCCTAACGGACGGTTTTCTTTATCCTCAATTTCGTCTTGATAAACCTTCAAGGCCCTATTTTTTTGATCTAAACTAAAAGATAACTGGTTAAGTTCATCTTCCCTTTCCTGCCTACTGAGACCATCATCTTCTAAACGTTTGATTCTCCGTTGAATTTCTTCAATAATCTGTGTTTTTCCATGAAAATCAGTTTTCAACTGGTTGATTCGTTGATCTAACTCTTTTGCGTTTCCTCTATCAGCTTCTAACTCAGCGTCTAAATTGTTCCGATCATGGGTTTGCTGGTTGATTTCATCTTCAAGTTGGACGATTTTTCTTGAAAGCTCATCCCTGAATAAGGATTTGTCCTTATCATCACAATCTTTATAGTGAGAATCATCGGGGATTTTAGTCCATTTTAATTTAATCTTATTTTCAAATTCAAAAATTTCTTTTTGAAGCTCATCTAAGGTTTTATCTGATTTTTTATCAAGTTCAGTTTTGATTCTTTCCAAATCGTTTTTTCTACTTTCTCTGGAAATTAATAGTCCATTTAAGTCATCTAATTTCTCAGTACCATAAGGGGCAACCAGATCTTGGTAGTCACTCAGCATATTCTCTAACTCTTCTTTGGTGACTTGCACGTCATGACTACCACTTTTAACTTCAAACTCACCCAGGTCATCTACTCTGATTTTCAATGATTGGTTGGCTGTCCAGGAAATATTCTCATCTTCATTTAAATTAAAAGGAGTAACTTCACTATCTAGGGATATTTCACCAGATAAAACTGTTATTGGTTGAACTTTTACTGTTAGTCCCATGGCTTGGAGGCGAGTTTGTGTATCATGAATCTGCTGATTAAGTTTTTCAATCTCCTTCATCTGAGTAGAGGTAGGGGCTATGATCTGATTGAATTGGTTTTGGGCAGTGTCCAAGGCTTGGTAGAGTTCTTCTATCTCTTTAAATCGTTCTTTTTTGGATTCTAAGGCTTGTTCATCCATTACATTGGTGTGGGCTATTCCCACAATACTCTTCTCTGCAGTGGTGTGTTGGATGGTTTTATTTAGAACATCAAGATCTGAGATTTTTCTCTCTATTTCTTCGTTCAATTGGCTTAACTGGGTTTCTAATGGGCCTAATTGTTGTTGTATTTGTTCGTTTTCAGATTTTATCCCGTTGATTTTCTCTTCACTGTGATTGATTTCTGCTATTTTGAGATTTAGAGCTTCATATTTAGAGGTGATGCCTTCAATCTCGCGTTCTAGTTGTTCTCTATCTTTTTGGTGTTGACGTGCTTGTTCCACTTCAAGGCTGATTTTGTCCCTTTCTTCTTGACTAGTCTTAAGATTATTTTGGTTTCTTTGGAGTAAAAACTCACTATCCTCAATTTTTCGGATTAACTCGTCTTTTTTGGTTTGAATTCTTTTAGATTCAGATAATTCACTTTTAAGGGTGGAGATTTCGTCCTGTACTTGGGAAAGGGGGCTTCCTTTTCTTATCGTCTTCTTTTTTTCGGTGAATATTTCTAAAAATCGGGATCTAATATTTTTTAGGACTTCTTTTTCTTTTTCTGATCCAATAGTTGCCTGCACCATGGTCTGTAAAAGGGAAACTGTTTCATCATTGAGTTCATCACTGATGATGGGCTGGCCTTGCACCATCCACAGGGTTTGTCCCAATCCCCAGTATTGAGGTTTAGTATCGCCACGTGAGGGTAGTTGTCCGCCAACTAGTTCAATGAGTTCCTGGTCTGCTTTATCACCTTCAGCTATCTTTCTCCAGGTTTCATCTTCCAGTTTTTCCAGTAGGCATTTTTTCTCCTGGAAACCCTTGCTTATCCTGTATTGGTGTCCATTTTTTTGGAAGGTGATGGTGGAGATGGGGTTGAGTGATGTGCCCCATGGTTTGAGGGATTTGATTTTTTGTGAACTACTGGTGTGTTTGGAGTAAAAAGTGGTGATAATCGAGTCAATGAGGGTTGTTTTCCCAGTCTCGTTGGAACCGTGCAGAATGTTTAAACCGTCTTTGAAGTGGATTTCGATTGGGTTGGTGAATTTCTTCCAGTTTTCCAGTCGGATGCTGTTAACGTTCATTTATGATACCTCCCTAATCATCTGGTACATTAAAAGAAATGCCCGGTTTATGATCTCAGGGGATAGGCCCTCGAGTACTTCCTGGTTCTGGAGTTGGCTGAATATTTCCCTGGTGCGTTCTGAGGTGATGTCAGAGTATTCCTGGATTTCAGGTTGGGTTTTCATAATAGCCATTAAAGCCTCGAATGTTTGGTTGACAATTGCACCCTCAGGTATGAGGGCTTTTAATTCTAAAAGGTTAGGTTTAAGGTAAAGTTCATCCATGACAACTTGGAAATGCATGAATTTATTATGATAATCATCTGCTAATTGGCTAACATAGTTCATGGTTTCCTGGTTAGTCACACCCTTCACTTTAAGAAGAATAACGTTATTTTCAGGTTCTGGGATATCGTTAAGTTCTCCTACTAGGTATTGGGCATCAGCAAGGGTGTTTATTTCCTTTTCCTTTTGGAGCCAGGAAAGGGTGCCCACATTTATTGGGGTTATTTGTGGGGGAGAATCAGGTGATTGAATCTCAACTATTACTGCTTGACCACTGGCATTTTCACCGAATTTAGTGGTTTCAGGAGTTCCAGGGTATACAGTTCTTATCACTCCCTTACTGTCAGGTTGTTGGAATAACGAGTGCCATTCTCCTAATGCTAAGTAGTCTAAACCAGATATTGTTGTTCGATCTGGGTGGATGGGGAAGTTGGCATCATCAATGAATCCTACTTGAAGGTTTCCATGGGCTAAACCAATTGAAATGTTAGGGTTTTCTTGGGCATTGATCCATTCAGTGGGGTCTTCCTTGGATTTTTTCTGGGTGACTGGGCAGGGATAAATAGTTACATTGCCATGATTGTATGGTTCTGGTTGGGTGAATATAGTGAGGTTATCCAGTTTCTCCCATACTGGGTCGTTATATAATGAATCCTTACCTAAAGGGTCGTGGTTACCAGGGAGTAGGTAGATAGGGGTGGGTGCGGTTTTACTGAAGATCTGGGTAACTGCACTTAGGAGCTTGCGGTCGACTTGGTTGCTGTCAAAAAGGTCACCGGAGATTAAAATAAAATCAACATTTAGTTCTATGGCCTTTTCCATCAAGTTTTCTATGGTTTTTACGCGTATGTTCCTTGCTTTTTGAGCATTGTCTCCTAATTGTTTGTATTTTATTCCTAAATGCCAGTCTGCTGTGTGTAAGAATTTCACCATTTTCACATACTCCTCATACAAATGATCCTAATAATGTGTTGTTATCACATTAGCATATACTTATTCATAAGGAATATTATGTTCTGTCACAATAAGATATAGTTTTCTGTGAAAATATTATGTAATCAAAAAAAATTGTGAAACGCGGAAAATCATACTATTGATTCATGGTTTGAAGCTGTGATATACTAAAATGTTAGAGAAGGATTCACTCGGATAATTATTTCAAAAGGTTGCGAAGTTTATTCTGATATTACTATGATTGATATAAATTTGAAAAATTGACAAATAAAAATTAAAGGAGATATTTTTAATGCTTTACTCTCGAACTTGAGTAACTATTTATAAGCTATCACTCTAAAAGTTGAGTAACTATTTATAGGGGGTTACTCATAAAGTTGAGTAAGGCGATAATATGAAAACAGGCACTGATGATCTTTTAGATTACATCCTGGCCAGATTAAGAGAAGGCCCAAGATTAGCTCAAGATCACATTCAAAGAAATGGAAATAAATTCAAACATAGAAGTGCTTTTTTTAAACTTAAAAAGCATGTTAATAACTTTCTTGAAGGCAGTTACGAAAAAAGATTTTTAATCATGCCTGGTTTAAGGGGTGTTGGAAAAACTACATTACTTTTCCAAATTTATGATTACCTAGTTAATGAAAAAGGTGTAAATCAGGATAGAGTGCTGTATGTTTCTGCTGATCATCTGGGGGAATATTTGGGTGGAAGAATTGTTGATGCAGTGGATGTTTTTATTAGTGAAGTTCATCAAAAAACCCCGGTAACTCTGGATGAAGAACTTTTTATTTTAATAGATGAAGCCCAATATGATAAAAAATGGTCAAGTGCTGGTAAAATATTTTATGACCAGAGTAAAAAGATTTTTATGATATTTACAGGTTCTTCAGCATTAAGTTTGGAATTAAATGTTGATGCGGTCAGAAGATCTGAAAAAGAATCAATATTTCCGTTAAATTTTTCAGAATATTTACTTTTAAATCATGGTGTACATGCTCCAAAAGGGACATCAGCTAGTATTAGGAATTTAATTTTTTCTGGTGATGTGAAAGATGCACCTGAAATAGAAAATAAGCTAATGAGGAATATGTTAAGATTATCAAGGCCACTTGAAAAGGAGTGGGAAAATTATCTGTACTCTGGGGGATTTCCCTTTCAGATTGGCTTAACCCGGCATGATATACATGGAAGAACTTTTGACATGTTGAGTCGTGTTGTAGAAAAAGATGTGTCTCTTATAAGGTCCTTTAGATCAGATAGTCGAAGTTCTATTTTTAGGATACTTATGCATCTGGCTATTCAAAAAGCGGGCAAAACATCTGAGGGTAAATTAGCCAAAGATATAGGAATTTCTTCTGCTTTGGTTAAAGACATCCTTTCAATTCTGGAAAAAACTCATTTGATATTTCATATTAAACCATTTTCTGGAAGTGGGAGAACACAGGTAAGAAAGGCTTGGAAGTACTATTTTTTATCTCCATCAATAAAAACCAGTATAAACTTTGAATTGGGTAAAT
>DUPR01000051.1 GCA_012838205.1 Methanobacterium sp. | reverse complement strand
CTTTTTTCTAAAAACTTATATCTTTATATCGCCAAATTCTATTCATGGAAGTTTCTCTAATCATACCCATGTACAATGAGGAAGAAAACGTACTCATTACACTTGAAGAAGTTAAAAAAGTTTTAAAGACTTGCGGCAGCTACCAAATCATAGCAGTGGACGATGGAAGTAGTGACCAAACACTGGCTTTGTTGGAAGAATTTGCTTCAGAAAATCCGGAACTAATGGTTTTAAAACATCCAGTTAACATGGGGATGGGAAGAGCCTTGCGCACTGGTTTTGAAAAAGCCGAAGGTGATGTAATCATCACCTTGGATGCAGATTTAAGTTATGAACCGAAATATCTAACCGAACTTATCAAAGAACTTCATGAAAATCACTTGGATATTGTCATTGGATCCCAGTACATGGCTGGTGGAGAAACCGAAGACATTCCTTTCATCCGACTATTTATAAGTAAAATGGCCAATAAAATCGTTGGATACGCACTTAACAAAAATATCAGCACTGTAACTGGGATTTTACGTGCCTACCGAAAAGAAGTTATAGATTCAATAGAAATCGAATCTAACGGAACTGAGATTAACCCGGAAATACTTTCAAAAGCCATAGCAATAGGCTTTGAAGTTAAAGAGATTCCTGTGAAGCTGAAAGGGAGAAAACTAGGCGAATCCAAAGTTCAGTTTAAATCCACCACCATTTCACATCTTTTATTCACATTTTACGAAAGGCCAATGATGCTTTTTGGGTTAGTTGGACTTTTGATATGTCTTTTTGGCATTATTATTGCAATATACCTATTTAAAGAGTATCTGATGGGCACTCTAGATCCAACACGGCCATTAATGTTTGTAATGGTTTTACTTATAATCTCAGGGATACAAATACTTATTTTCGGGTTCGTGGCAACTCAAATAAGCCTCCTTAAACGTGAAATTTACATTATTCAAAAAGAGAATAAGTTGTTGAGGAAAAAATTTAAATGAATTTATCTATTCTTTTTTGTATCATCACATATCCATGGTGTTTTCGATGAATTGTCCTCGCGTATCCATTGTAATTTTAAATTGGAATGGTTGGGAAGACACCATTGAATGTTTGGAATCATTATTTCAAATTAATTACTCTAATTTTGATGTAGTTTTAGTGGATAATGCTTCTGAAGATGATTCTATTAATAAAATCAGAGACTATTGTTCAGGTATCTTGCCAGTTGAATCCAGTTTTTTTAACTACAATCCTCATAACAAACCTATTACAACCTACGAATATAATGAAACCTTTAAAAAGGATGAAATACCTTTGAAAACAGAAAATTTAACTAAAAAACATATTACCCTCATTAAAAATAGTGAAAATAGAGGTTTTCCAGGTGGGAACAACGTGGGAATCAAATTCGCCCTTGAATTCCTTTATCCAGATTATATTTTACTCCTGAACAATGATACCGTGGTTGATGAAAACTTTTTACAAGAATTGATCAATAATAGAAATACCCGTGATGATGTGGGCATCCTGGGCCCTAAGATCTACTTTTATGATAAACCACAGACCATATGGAGTGCAGGATGTAAAATATCCTGGAAATTTAGTCGTGGCATTCAGATTGGAACCAATGAGACTGATAATGGGCAATACGATGAGATAGATGAAGTGGAGTATGTTAGTGGCTCTGCTTTTTTGATTAAAACCGAAGTAATAAAGAAAATAGGTTTAATGGACGAAAACTACTTTTTATACTTTGAAGAAAGTGACTGGACCCTCAGGGCAAACCAGGAAGGATTTAAAAGTTTATACATCCCCACATCCCACATATGGCACAAAGTATCAAGATCAGGAGGGGGAATATCCAAACCTATGGGATTATATTACATAACCCGTAACCGCTGGATTTTTATGCGGAAATGGGCTAAAAAAAATGATTTCTTGGTTTTTTTATTAATTCAAATTATTTTGGCAATTTTAATCCCCATATTCCTCAGCTTATACTATAATGATAAGAAGCTATTTTTTTCATACTATGCTGGTTTAAGAGCAGGTATAACTAACCCCTAACTACCATAAAATTTTTCTATATCTTAATCTATCATGAAAATCATTTTTTCCTTCGATATAAAAACAAAACTATCATATATTTTTTTATTTGTAATCAGAAAATCTAGAAAAATCCGCACGAGTTTCAAAGCCAACATAATTAAAAAATTGGAATATATCTAAACCAAATGCCATATGCTAATCCTTGGCCTCTCTAACTTTCGTGAAATTCGGGAGGCAAAATTAAAAAATCTCGACTCCCAGAAGTATCCGCCCTATTTATAATATAATTATCAAAAAAAACGAAACCGTGAAAATATAATAATCCACTTTTACCCTAAATTCCTTAGATCCCCTTTCAAATCTTTTACACATCCTAAATCATCTTCAGTTATTATTAAATCAAATGATTTGTTTGTAAATGTTAAATTCTCAAGGTCTTGACAAAAAACTCCCTTTTTAATTTCTGTTCCAAATTCTATATACGGAAAAAATTCAGAACAAACAAACGAATCCATATCATATAATTTTTTATAGAAAGCATCCCCTACATTATAGATATCACATATTAATTCAAAAAGGATTTAAGTCATATTTAGTATAATATTAATCAACCTCTTCATTGAAAAGGACATTATCTGAAACGGTGGACAAAAACAACATTTTCATATTATATGCAATTTACAAGAACTTAATTGGAAAAAAAAGAAATTTAAATTATTATTTCAAGTTTTTTAAATTCTTTTTCAAAAAAAAATCAATAATTACTGAAATCATATTAAAAATCAACAAATGGCATAAAATGAAACAAAAACCAAAAATACTTTATATAATGCATATAGATTGGAATTGGATTAAACAAAGACCTCATTTTTTGGCTGAAGGTTTGAATGAATACTATGATATAACTGTTCTTTATCCAATTAGTTTCAAACGCTGGAAATTAGTTCATAATTCAATTAATGGGCTTAAAGTCAATGGATTTTTTATATTTCCATTTGATCTGAATCTCGCAATTACAGATAAATTAAACAATATTCACCTCATGGGAAAAATACAAAGAATAATCAATGAATTAAAACCGGATTTGATCTGGCTAACCTTCCCACTCCTTTATGATTTTCTTCCTAAAGATATAGATATTAAGATAGTATATGATTGTATGGATGACGCTGCAAATTTTTTTGACAAAAAAGAAAAAAGGAAGAATGTTTTGAATATTGAAAAAGAGTTATTAAAATCATCTTGGAAAATTTTTGCGTCAAGTGAAAAATTAAAAAAAGAGATTATTAATAGATCTTCCCGAAAAGATGTTAAAGTTGTGCGTAATGCATTTAATGGAAGAATTCATAATAGCAAAAAAATCGATGCAAAAACTAAAAAAAAATATCGAATTGGTTTCGTTGGGACTATTTCTTCATGGTTAGACTTTTCTTCATTGGACTATTGTGTTGAAAATATTGAAAATATTGAATTTCATCTAATTGGTCCTCAAGAGCTATCATTATCATCTGCACAGACACACAAATATGTCTTTTATGGTTCAGTTGAACATTCTGAACTTATAGAAATTGTAAAAAATTTTGATTGTTTCATTTTACCATTTAAATTAAATGACCTAACTAAATCTGCCGATCCAATAAAGTTATATGAATACATAAATTACAACAAACCCATAATATCCATTTTTTATCCAGAAATAAAAAGATTTGAGAAATTTGTTGAATTTTATCGTGACAAAGAAACATTGCTTGACATACTGAATAAATTAATAAAAAATAAATTTAAATTGAAATATTCTGAAAAAGATAGATTAAAATTTCTTAAAGCAAATACATGGAGTGATAGAGTATCAGAAATTGTTTCTACATTACATGAAAAGGATTGTTAAGGTGTTACAAGTTCATTCCGAGGATTTGGAATCAAAAATTAATCAAATTGTATGGATGACACAATAATTTGATGTTGAAATTTATTCCAAGAAACAAAGAATATACTTTTAAGAAAATAATTATTGGAATGAAAGATAATTTTTTTAAAAAAAAAATTGTATATTATCAAATACTAAACTAGATACGTTGGAGTATTTTTATGAAAAAAATGGTTTTTCTTGCATTATGTAAAGTTTCAAGGTTTTCCTCAAGATTTTTGGAAAAAATACCTGTGTTGAGTACAATACGTGATATTTGTTACTAT
>DUPR01000050.1 GCA_012838205.1 Methanobacterium sp. | reverse complement strand
TCTGGAAGTCAAAGAGCTACAGAACGCGGAGATCAAAGTGCATCTGAATCCCAATCTGGAGCTGAGTCTGCTGAGACTGCGGGTACTGATGGGTCTTCTAAAACTTATGAAGTATCCCAGAACAATTCTTCAACTCCACAATCCAGCATGCCTATTGCTGCTATTGTGGGTGTGTTGATTTTGGTGGGTTTGGTTGGATTTGGTTACTTCCGTGGAGCTATATTCAAAAAATAACCATAAAATTTCCCCCATTTATTTTTTTGGGGCATATAACCTTTTTTTTTTAAATCAAAAATAAAACTGGTTTTTTATAATTATTTAATTATAATTTAAGAGGACTCTATTTCATTAAGCTATTCTTTAGGAACAAGGAATTTTTTATGGTCACTATTGGTGCGATTGTATTGCATTTGGTTAGCCATTGGAATTCATGTTATGCAAACTTGGTCTGATTTTTCAAAGATATTAGAAATATTTATATTAAAGTAAACATTAATTTTTATAAAGTATTATTGATTTATTTGGTATTTGCTTAAAAAAGTTGGTGAAAATCATGAAAAAACAAACGATTTTTTTGGTGATGACAATTGTTTTTGCATTACTCCTGTGTGGAGCAGTATCAGCAGAAGAAATAAAGGGGAATGTTGATACAAATCCGTTGAATTCAACGGATAATCAAAGTGTTGCAATCAATAACTTAGAATGTGATCAAGATCCCCGAATTTACGGGATAGTAAAAGAAATTTACAATGAAAGCTCTGGAACCTACACTAAGCTAGTTGATGCTATTCCAGTTAAAGGGGCAGCAGTAACTATAAAAAATCCCGCCGATAACTCGATAATTGCCACCGGAACCACTAATCAGAATGGAGAATATGATATCTACTTTTTATCGACTTTGACAGAATTCAAGGTGGAAATAGCGTACTCAACATACAAAACCTATTTTAAAAACGTCATCCCCACCGGTACTCCCATACCAGAAACCCAACTCAACCACACTTTCATGCCAGATATTGCAATGATATTTTCACACCCTGAAAAAGCAACCGCCATCAAAATGCTCAATAATCGCAGATTAATCCACATTGATGGATGGTATGGTACTTCAGATAATGACTGGATAGTGGAGTACGTGAATTTCGCATACCTGGACATGACGATGCCAGGATCAGGTTGGGGAGACTCATGGTATGATGAACTCTTAAAAAGCCCGGCCAACGCTAATTATATGATTTCCCATGCCCATGGGTTCCCATGTGACACTGACACAGACCCTTATGGTGGAGATGGACTACACATGTTAGGTGGCCATGACACCAGCGATACTGAAAACACTCTAGAAAACACTTATATGGGTTCCTACTATGATTTGGCTACGGATGATGCAATTCAAACCAATTTCCAGTACATGGTAGAATATATCTATTATTTACTCGGTGAAACGACCATTAATCCCACTCAGAACGGGAAAAGCCCAATAATGGCTACACCTAACTGGGGTTTGTACCATCCAGACTATCCAACTAAAGTAATAGCTGCTTTCCCATCGCAAGAACAGATTAAAGCATGGATAGAATCCAATTTTGGATATACACCTGATGGTAGTTTAATCTGGACGAAAGAAGATTACAGCAACTGGTCAGAAACATCAAGAAATACCGTTTACCAGGAATTTGAAAATTGGTATGACGCCACTAAAACCGACATAACCAGTCCTTTTATAGTAATAGTCAGTTACGGTCCGGGTGGGGAAACTATTAACGCCCTAATAAAAGAATATGAGAATCAAGGTCGAGCAGTTTTAAACCTGTTTGCCCGCGAAGTAACTCCTTCAGCAAGTAGCTTACTAATGGAATTAGTTATTGGAAAAGATGGTAACGGGCCATTAGGTCGGGGAATATCTGCAATTACATCATTGTACAGTTTTTCACTTAATTACGCAAATCTCGCTGACAATGGTGCCTTAAGTGAACTTGAAAAAATTAATTTAGAGGTCATCAAAGCCCTCCAGTTATCCAATATGAATAGTTTAACTAATCCTCTGGGGGCTCAATCAGAATGGGTCTACGCAGTGACCTACCCCTACTTTGAAGGGATTTTCAGTCCGGTAGTGATATCTTACACTGATGAAAACGGCATAGAACATCCTTTAGACGCGGGAGTGCAAAAAATAGTAACTTTAACCAACAAATGGGCCTTACTCAAAGAATTATCCAATTTTGAAAAGAAAATAGCCATAATTCTCTACAATTACCCGCCAGGAAAAGCTGAAATGGGAGCATCATACTTGGATGTTTTCCAGAGCTTGCATGACCTTCTAACAAAACTAAAATATGAGGGTTATGATCTTGGAACCGAAGAAATACCCACCCCCAATCAACTGTACACTCTAGTTGCTGAATTCGGTAACAAAGGTAGCTGGGCACAGCCCCTACTAGATCAATATGTAAATAAGTACCGAGATAAACTGCAAATCAACGGTCAATTGGTTGATCCAAGCACATACTTGTCCTGGTTTAACCAGTTACCAGCAGTCCTGCAACAGCAAGTCATAGAAAAGTGGGGTAATGCCTTGGGCGATATCATGGTTTCATCAGGGTCAATCGTTATTCCAGGCATAATGTTCGGTAATGTGTTCATCACAGTACAACCCAGCAGAGGATGGGAAGAAGTTGAGGATTACCATGATGAATATCTACCACCACACCACCAGTACATAGCATTTTATAACTGGCTGGAAGAAGTTTTCAATGCTAATGTAATGATACACTTTGGAACTCATGGAACCCTGGAGTGGCTTCCCGGAAGGCATGTAGGGTTACAGGAAGATGATTGGCCATTCCAATTATCTAACATACCTAACATCAATCCCTACATAGTTTCCAACCCTGGAGAAGGTTTAGTTGCTAAAGATAGGGCTAATGCATTAATAATAGATCACATGACACCAGCCATGGTCCGTTCTGGTTTGTACGGTGATTTGATAGTTGTGCATGACTTGATACACCAGTATCAAAACGCTTTGAACGTGGGTAACTACCAGATTTTACCAGCATTAGTAACACAGATAACCGTAAAAGTTAATGAATTAGGCCTACAATCACAGGCAACAGGACAAAACTTTGAAGAATGGCTGGATAAAATCCATCTATTGTTACATGAAATCGAAAAGGATATCATACCCCTCGGTTTGCATAGCCTCGGGAAAGTTCTAACTGGTGATGAACTAGTGGAAGAAGTTTTCACAATAGTATCATCCATGACTGATATCATGGATCACATGAAAACTGAACTTTACCCAGGAATAACAGTTAGCTATTATGACATGAACAAAGTAACCTTGTATACAGATGAGTTAGATGCCATAGATAACCAGATTAGGGATTACATAGAACGAATAGTGAATGGTGATGAACCAACCAGTTTCAATGTCATCAGCACTGATTTACTGAATGACTTACAATATTGCAAACAAATCATTAACAAAATAAGAGCAAACCAGGAATGGGAGAATCTTTTAAACGCCCTTAGCGGTGGATTTGTCACAGCTGGTTTAGGGGCTGATCCAGCCTATGCCGATGTTTTACCAACTGGTAAAAATTTCTACAGTGCTAATCCTAAGAAAATGCCCACTAAGGCAGCATGGGAAACAGCAAAAATATTAGTAGACCAACTAATTGTTGACTACTACCAAAAACATGGAAAATTCCCAGAAACCATTGGAATGGTCATGTGGGGCACTGAACTACTACGAACTGATGGCATTGCCATTGGTGAGTTTTTGTACCTTTTAGGTGTTCAACCGATTTGGAATAGCAATGGGGATGTACAGAGTACTCCCACCTTAATTCCACTGAAAGACTTGACCATCACCATTGACGGTGTTACCATGAAAAGACCTCGTATTGATGTTTTCACCACAGCAGTCACTGGAAATGAGATCTGGATCAACCTCATGAACAATGCTGTTAAACTGGCTGCAAATGCTCCAGGAGAAACTGATAAAGAAAATTACATTAAAAAACATCTTCTTGAAAATGATTCTCTAGATCGTGTATTTGGTCTCAGAGGGCTGGTTTTAGAAGGAACTGGTGTCTGTGATTTGGTACCTAATACCAGTAAATGGAGTACCAGTGATGATCTGGCCAGTGTATATCTTTCCCGGGTTTCTTACGCTTGGAGATCAACTGATGACGGTATCCAAATTAGTCAGAATAGGAACACTTTCCAGTATTTACTAAGAAACATGGACATGGTAACTCAGACCATTGATAGTACTTGGAGATTACTGGACACTGATGACTACTATGACTGGTTTGGTGGAATGTTCCTCGCATCAACTAGTTTAGGTGGAAATCCTGATGCCATACTGGCAGATATTAGAAACAAAAATAATGTTATAACCAGAACAATAAAAGAAGAAGTTGAACTGGAGATAAGATCCCAGCTTTTAAACCCAGCCTACCAAGATGCACTGTTTGGCACGGCAAGTGGCTGGGTGGAGTATGCATCTCGTTATGAAAATTTATTTGGCATACATGCCACCACCGGAAGTGTTTCTAACCAGATGTGGACATTGGTTGCTCAAAACTTATTGACTGATCGGTTCACTGCAAACAGTGATTATCAAGCCTATTCCACTCAAAGTATGCTGGGATGGGTTATTGAAGCTTCCAGAAGGGGCATGTGGCAGGCTGACCCACAGCTCTTAAGTACATTAAAAGACAAATATATGGAACTTGTTAACGAATTTGGAGTTTCTTGTTGCCATCACACTTGCGGAAATTTGGCTTTTAACCAGTACATGGTAGTAGGCTCTTCCTTGAGCAGAGCTCAGCTACAACAGTTTGCTGATGTTCTGATGTCTGCTACTGGTGAAGTGGTCAGTGTTGGTACTAGTGGGCAAACTAGCCAGAAAGGTCAAAGTAGTGGGCAAACTAGTAGCAGTAGACAGGCCAATGATGCAAGTTCATCATCCAGTGCTGTTTCTCCTGGAGATATAAACACTGTTCAAGAAACCTCTAAATCAGATGAACAAAGCACTAATGGGGAAAATAGTGCATACGAAGTTTCACAAGCAAGCTCACAATCTTCAGGCCAGTCCAGCATGCCTATTGCTGCTATTGTGGGTGTGTTGATATTGGTGGGCTTGGTTGGATTTGGTTATTTCCGTGGGGCCATTTTCAAAAAATAAATATTCCCCATTTTTACCTTTTTTTGGGTATTATTTAACTAAAAATGGCTGTTTTTTATTTACATGGTCAAAGTATTACACATGGTCTTTATTTCCCCTGAAAAGTAATAATACTTAGTAAATCGAAAATATTATAAGTTCAATTGTTAAATCTTAGAATGATTAGCATTATAAGTCCTTATGAGAAAATGTGATTAACATGATGGAATTATTATGGAAACTAGGAATTCTCTCGATAGTAATGGTTTTTGGTATAAAAATCGGTCTGGCAATGGGTTTTGCCGGTCTTTCCAAGAAAATAACCGCAGCAATAATATTAGGTTATGGTGGCGGTATTCTTTTACTCACTTATATTGCGGGAGGCTTCGTTGAACAACTCCAAGGATTTGTTTATGATTATAGTTCTGTTTTAGGTATTGCGATGGCTGCAATAATTCTTTATGCCGGTTTTCACACTCTTAAGGAGTGGAAGATACACAGTAAAGACAACATTAGTGCAACTTGTTTGGCTATGCTCGCTCCATGTCCCTGTTGTTTCGGAGCAGCTGTTGCAGCCATAATAATTGCCTCCCCTATGATTGGGGTTTCTGCATTTGTAGTGGGAGAGTACGCAGCAGCTTTTTTAATGATAACCATGACCGTATGTTACCTGGTTTCAGGGTACATAGGGCGTGCATTGAATAAACCTTACCCTGTTTTACTGGGTAATTTCATGCTATTTGCAGGTTTCTACTTTTTAACATCAGCCATAGTAATTCCAAATATCAGTACGGTTTTAAGTCATCAGATGAGTCCGATCAATATTCCAGATATCTGGACATTCTCTTATGCCTTATTAACTGTAGCTGCTCTTGTAGTGGTTGGCTATTACATAACACGCAAGCGCAGTCCTTTTGTAAATCAGACATCAGGGACAAATCAAAAATAACAAAAAAAAAATTTTTAATTGAAAATACACAGGTGATCTAATGGTAGCAGTTCCAGGCAGTGAAATGTTAGGTGCAATTTTACATGTTATATCCCAGAGTCTTCTTATTCCGGTTATTGTGGGACTTTTGGTCTTTATGCTTTATGCCATAATAAGTTTCGGTGGCCTGATATCAGAATATACTAACAGAATAAGGGTAAGCACGGAACAAATAGAACAAATTATTACCGATATCTCCAATCCAGGGACACCAGATAAGATTATGCAAGTAATGGAAAATAGTGATGTTCCCCGAGGTTACAAGGACATCATCATTAAAATTGCATCCCACCCTGAAATGGGCACGAAATCCAGAGAAGCCCTAACTAGGAAATTGCTTGAAAGTGAAGAGAATAAAGCAGCAAAAAGTCTGGAGAAATCAGATATAGTAACTCGTTTAGGTCCTACTCTTGGTTTAATGGGAACACTGATACCTATGGGTCCGGGCCTGGCAGCTTTAGGTTCAGGGGATATAAACACTCTAGCACAAGCTATTATAATAGCCTTTGACACAACAGTTGTTGGATTAGCAGCCGGTGGTATTGCTTATGTTATATCCAAAATTAGGAGAAGATGGTATGAAGAATACTTATCCAATTTGGATGCTCTCTGTGAAGCTACACTGGAGGTGATGGACCATGGTAAGACGTAAACGTGGCAGGTTAAGTGATAGTCAAGACGAAGACCCAATGGCAGGATCCGCCAACTTGGTAGATGCCATGCTAGTACTGTCAGTTGGATTTTTAATATTTCTCGTCATGTCCTGGAATATGCAGAACGTGGTTTTCGCAGACATGTCTCAGGAAGAACGTCAAAGGACTATGGAAGCCATGAAAAATGTGGCCGAAATCCAGCAAGGTCAGGAACTTAACGAAACGCCTCAAACCAAGTCAGGATCTGGGGAAGGATACGCAAAAAAGGGAACAGTGTATCAGGATCCCACAACTGGAAAACTAATCATGGTAGAGGGTTGACAAAGTCAAGACTATATAAGTACTACCAACACCTTTTTTTTTAAGCCTACATTTTTTTTTTAAAAAATATATTTAAAGTAGAGGATAGTACTTATTGATCTCATAATCGGTTACTTGCCGGTTGAATTCATTCCACTCCATCTTTTTAAGCTTTATAAACCTTTTAAATGAATGAGGTCCTAAAACTTCTTTCATTAGTTCGGATTTTTCTGAATACCGGATTGCTTCCTGTAAAGAGGAGGGTAGTGTTTTAATGCCTCTTTTAATCCTTTCTTCTTCGTTCAGATCATATAAGTTGAACTCCATGGGCTCGGCCACTTCGCAATTTTCTTCTATTCCTCGCAATCCCGCCATGAGAGTAACAGCCAACTGGAGGTAAGGGTTACCTGAAGGATCAGGGCAGCGAATCTCAATACGAGTAGCTTCTGCTCGACCAGGCTGATAATGTGGAACTCTTACCAGTGCAGAGCGATTGCTCCTGGACCATCCAATGAAAACTGGAGCTTCAAAGCCAGGCACTAACCGTTTATATGAATTAACCCAGGGGTTGAGAATGGATGTTATTTCCTTAGAATATTTAAGAACCCCTCCCAGGTAAGAACGGGCAACATCTGATAAATTGTAAGGGTCACTATCATCAAAGAAAGCATTAGTATCTCCCTTAAAAAGGGATTGATGGGTGTGCATTCCTGAACCATACTCATCATTTAAAGGTTTAGGCATGAAAGTAGCATACACTCCGTGTTGGGTGGCAACTTCCTTAACTGTCAGCCGATAAGTAACCATGTTATCTGCCATTTTCAGTGCATCATCATATCTCATATCAATTTCGTGTTGGGATATGGCTGCTTCGTGGTGAGAATATTCCACCCGTATTCCTAACTTTTTAAGGGCTAAAACAGTATCTCTCCTCAGATCTGATGCCAAATCCAGGGGTGCTTGGTCAAAGTATCCTCCTTTATCCAGTGGCTCAGGCTTTTCTGAGGATTTGAAGTAAAAATATTCCAGTTCTGGGCCTACATAGAAGTGATCAAAACCCATTTTTTCCATCTTTTCAAGGGCTCTTTTTAAGATGTTACGAGGATCACCCTCATAGGGTTGGCCCTGGGGTGTGCAAACATCACAGATCATCCTGGCCACTAAGTTTTCATGTCTCCAAGGTAAAATAATAAAAGTTTCTGGATCAGGCATGGCAATCATGTCTGACTCTTCAACATCTTGAAAACCAGTGATACTGGAACCGTCAAAACCCATCCCACGGTCAAATGCATTTTCAAGTTCATCATTGGTAATTGCAAAGCTTTTCAAAACACCGTTAAGGTCTGTGAACCATAAACGGATGAATTCAATATTTTTTTCCTGAACTTGTTCCATTATATCGTCTTTACTTAACATTTTAGATCTCCGTCCATTTTATTCAGGAGCATTTCTCTGTAAATCATATCCACCATGAATTCTTGCATGGAATATTTATATGAACACTCAAAATTATACTAAAAAAACTTCAAGTATGCAAGTGAACACCCATTTTTAAGTCATCATTTTTCGATAACTAATTAAAGATTGAATGAGTATACCATATTACTTGACACTTTTTTAGTTATATAATTAATTTATCATGGTGACCCTTTATGATAATACCTGTTTTAGACATAAAAAATGGAATTGCAGTATCTGGAAAATCAGGTAACCGGGATGAATATCAGCCCCTGAAAACAGTCTTCCATTCTTCATCAGATCCCCTAAAGATTTCTGAGGCACTTAAAAAAGCAGGGGCATCACAGATATACATTGCTGATCTAGATGCCATTGAAGGTGAAGGTTCCAACCGTGACCTAGTGAACAAGGTCAATCAAATCTTACCAGTCATGTTGGACTCAGGAGCCTTTGATCCAGACTCAGTAGAAAAGGCACTTCAAGTTTCAGATAAAGTGATTGTAGCCACCGAAACATTGCAAACACTGGATGATCTTGACAGGATATTACGCCAGTGTGACAAAGAACGTATAATCATCAGTATTGATGTAGTTGATAATAGAATCTACACAAAACATATCAAAATTGATTTTGAAAGTTTAAGGAAAATCCTGACAGAACACCAACCCCTCCAGATAATAATTTTGGATATTTCCAATGTAGGATGTGAAGGTGGGATAAATTGGAAATTATTAAATCATTTCGCAGGGCTTGAAAGTTCCATCATATTCGGAGGAGGGGTTACTGCCGAAGACATCCTAAAACTGGATGGGAAGATTATAGATAACGTTCTGGTGGGAACTGCACTCCATCAAGGAAAAATCAAACCAGTTTTCTAAAAAAACTGCCCTACCTTTTGATGAACTCACCCACCCCCTTTTTTATACCTAAACTTATTAATCAATCCCACCCAAACTATTTTTCATGGCTAAATTTTTGATTGTAGGACCAGTAACTTGTGATACCATCCTAACCAGTGGTTCAAAACACCAAAAAATAGGAGGACCAGTCTATTACCAGGCAAGTGTCCTGTCAGCCTTCAAATCCGATGTGACTGCGGCTGTGACCGTGGGAATGGATGATTCAGACTTGCTGAAAAATTTCCCCCCAGATATTGAGTTATTACCCTTATGGGGGGATGAAACCATGGAATTTGAGAACTTCTATCCGGATGATGATCCCAATCACCGGATTCAAAGGGCTTGCATTCCCCGAAACCCCATCCAAACATCCCATATTCGCAGAATAGATATCAGCGACTTTGACGCTGTTCTAGTTTCACCACTATCCCCCTATGACGTGCCCCTTGAAACATTAAAATACATTTCCAAGACAGGCGTACCAGTATATTTAGGGGCGCAAGGTTATCTTCGCCACTTTAAAGGATATGAAGTTGTCTTAAAACCCTGGAAGGGTTACAAGGATTTTTTAAGATGTGTTGATTTTTTGTTTCTCGATGAAGTTGAAGCCGGTGTGATACTTGGTGAACTTCAACTATCCCTAGATGAAACCCTACAAGATATTTCCAAATATGGGCCGAAAGAAGTGATTATCACCAGGGGAAGTAGAGGATCTGTCATCTACTCCCAAGATTTAGATAGGATCTACCGAATAGCTGCATTTCCCCCTAAGGAAACTGCCGACCCAACCGGTCTTGGTGACACTTACTTAGCCGCCTATGCATTCAAAAGACAGGGAGTATCTGACCCACAGGAATGTGGAATTTTCGCCTCCATAGTCGCATCTTTTAAATTGGAAAAAAAGGGTGCATTTAATGGCAACCTGCAACAAATCCAGGAGAAACGTTCTAAGTATTTTTTATAAATCCAAGAATTTGTATAACTTACAAGAAAAAAGTGTTTTTTTTTTATGATCCTAATACCAAGGGCAATACTAAAAATGGCACAGTACCAGCAGCAAAGAAAAGAACAACCCCAGCAATGGTATAATTCTTTTTCCGGTCCATTATCCCAGTACAAAGCAGTATAACTCCTATAAATGCAAGTATTATAGGGATTACATGGGAGTAAATCAATGATCCAACTATAACAGTATCTGCCATATTATATTCACACCTTCATTTTTTTATTTATTAGGATTCTAATCACTTTAATTTAATGGTTCAATTGAAACTAGTTTACAGTGCACAATCCAGGCAGCTAACATAAAACCTGGCGGCCAGCAAGTTACCAGAGTTAATTCCGATTTTCCCTCAGGGAACTGAACTGGATGAACTTTATAATCCCAGTTTATATCTCCATTGTGATATACTTCATATACATATCTTTTTTGAGTCAGATAATCATCTATGATAACTTCATCTCCCACTTTAAGCAAGTTTATATTTGCAAATGGGGCTGAAAATTGTGTATGGTGGCCCATAATCCCAACAGTTCCACTTTCACCGGGATAAAAACTTTCAGGATACCGGTACACTCCATTGGCGATGTTGATTGTGTCATTTCGCACATCCCATCTTATTCCCTGTGAGGGGATGTAAATTGATCCAGATATCGGGTTTTCTTCAAGTTCTCTGGAAGTTATGTTTAAACTATTCTTAACAGCATCGAAGGCTGCAGTACTTTCTGAACCTTTAAATAGGGACCATAAATTAAATTCTTCATGAGGGTACTCGAATATTATACTGTAGAGGGCTCCGTTGGTGTTAACCCATAACTCTTTATATTCGGTTGTGGTATTGTTTTTATTAATCTTATATGTATTCTCAAAACCCTCATTTTCTTTTAAACTGGCATTATTCGAGGAAACAAACTCATATTCGCTCTTGTTTTGTTTGATGAGTTCAGGCACGAAATTTTCTGGATTTTTATATCCGGAAGGTTTGGCTTGTCTGCTGACAGTGACGTTCATTCCTGTTTTAGGATCATTAAATGCAACCAGCTGGGATTCTCCTCCTAGAGTTTGCTCCCAGTTGGCAGGATAGTCGAATGAAATCTCATCATTTTCATAATGCTTAGTTTCAATTTTGGCACTGCCAAAAGACAGGGTGATGGCTAGAATGATAACCGCTAAAAAAATAGTAACAAGAATATATTTATTCAAATAAGACTTTTTCTTCAAATAAGGCTCTCCCATTCAATTTTTGTTATAAAAATCTAGTTAATATTTTAGTGTGGGCATCCCAGATGCAGATAATAAGTGTATAATTGTGTGGAACTGTTTTGACACATGTTTATATAATTTTAATCATGGTCAGATAAT
>DUPR01000049.1 GCA_012838205.1 Methanobacterium sp. | reverse complement strand
TTAATTAATGGAAAAAAATTATTATACCTCAATATAAATCCAAAAAAATGAATACCAAAGGCACTGGAAAACAGTACTGTACAATCTCTAATTGCACATATTTTAATAGGTATCACGAAATTTTTTGCTATATCCATAAAAAGCATACTAATGATTTTTTAAAAGGGAGGATTTCATATTTTAAAATATAGGTTGCAACGGATTTCCTATTTCCTAGTTCTTAAAGTTACAATGACATTGTATTATTAAAGATATTATTCTAATTTGTTAGTGGGAAGGCAAATGAAAATTAAAGATAAATCAGAAATAAAAAATTTGACAAGGGAATTATTGAAACATCCAACCAGCAGCACAAAAATTCAATTCTTTAGATATGTATTTGTGGGGGGAGCTGCATTTATTGTGGATTTTCTTTCATTATTCATATTAACAGATTATTTTGGAATTTATTACATCACATCTGCAGCTATTGCATTTATTTTAGGTCTGATTACTAACTATTTATTTAGTATTAGTTGGGTTTTTGATCAACGCAATATTAATAATAAAACCATTGAATTTAGTATTTTTGCAGTTATCGGTGTTATAGGCTTGGTTTTAAATGAACTATTCATATGGTTTTTCACATCAGAATTAGGTTTTTATTACTTGATTTCAAAAATAATAACAGCAATAATAATACTGTTTTGGAATTTTTTTGCTAGAAAAATCACTTTATTTAGAGCAGGTTGAACATGAGTCAAAAAGTAGCGGTGATTATTGGTGCAGGTCCAGCAGGTTTAACTGCAGCCTATGAATTGATAGATAAAACTAATATTAAGCCCATTATTTTTGAAACAACAGAAAGTACTGGTGGTATATCTAAAACAGTGAATTATAAAGGTAATAGAATTGACATTGGTGGTCATAGATTTTTTTCTAAATCAGACCGGATAATGCAATGGTGGCAAAACATTCTCCCTTTGCAGGGAGAGCCAGCAAAGGATGATAAACAGTTAGGGCGAAAAGTACTCCTTGTTAAACAAAGTGTTAAACGAAAGGTTGGGTCACAAAATCTAGAACACTTCAACCCACCAGATCCTGAAAAAACTGATAAAGTGATGTTAAGCCGAAGTAGGTTATCAAGAATCTTTTTTCTTAGAAAATTTTTTGATTATCCTGTTTCCCTGAATTATGACACATTATCTAATTTAGGAATAAAAAGAACTTTCAAAATAGGATTCAGTTACATAAAATCATATTTAAATCAAATCAAACCTGAAAAATCCCTGGAAGATTTTTTTATAAATAGATTTGGTGAGGAATTGTACCGTACTTTCTTTAAAGATTACACTGAAAAAGTTTGGGGAGTTTCATGTAGTGAAATTAAATCAGATTGGGGGGCACAACGGGTTAAGGGCCTTTCAATTAAAAAAACAATTTTTCACGCAATTTCCAAAAATTTTTCCCGAAATTCGTCATTTCTCAAAAAAAATTGGAAACCAGTTTAATTTCGCAATTCATGTATCCAAAGTTAGGTCCGGGGCAGATGTGGGAAGAGGTAGCTAAAATCATCACTAAAAACGGTGGAGAAATACATTATGGGAGTCAACTAATTGGAATTAAAAATAAAGATCAGTATATTAAGTCTGTTCAAGTTGAAGAAAAATCTACTGGAGTCGTGAAAAGCGTAAATGCAGATTATTTCATCTCTACAATGCCAGTAAAGGATTTAATAAATTCATTTAATGGAGATATTCCAGTTGAAGTACAAAAAGTAGCAAAGGGATTAATGTATCGAGACTTCATAACAGTTGGACTCCTTCTAAAAAAATTAAAAATTAAAAATAAGACTAAAATAAAGACACTTCACAATTTAATTCCTGATAACTGGATTTATATTCAGGAGAGGGATGTTAAATTGGGTAGGCTTCAAATATTTAATAATTGGAGTCCATATATGGTTAAAGACGAAAAATAATGTTTGGATAGGGTTAGAATACTTTTGTAATGAAGGAGATGAACTTTGGAACATGGATGATGAAAAACTCACAGATTTTGCTGTCAATGAACTTACCAGTATCGATATAATCAACAAAAAAGATGTAATTGACTCAGTTATTATTAGGATGCCCAAAACATATCTTGCCTATTTTGGAACATATGATCGTTTTTCAATCATCAGAGAATTCACAGATGGATTTAAAAACCTTTTTTTAGTTGGCAGGAATGGTATGCATCGTTATAACAATATGGACCATTCAATGCTCACTGCCATGACTGCAGTAGAAAATATTTGTGAAGGAATCACTTCTAAGGATAATATATGGATGATCAATGCTGAAGAAGATTATCATGAAGAATGATTTATTTTTGTACTCAGAAATATGCATAGACTTTAATACATTTTATGTTCTTTTTAAATATTCTAAACAGACTGTGTAGAAATTTTCAAACACTTTCGGCCCCTTGGGAGTATGATGAACCTCTGGATGGAATTGTATTCCATATAATGGTTTATCCTTATGTTTCATGGCTTCAATGTCACATATGGATGATGAAGCTAGAATTGTAAATTTAGGGGGTATTTTAGTTACTTCGTCCTTATGGGAAGCCCAAACATCTAATTGGGGGCCCATGCCTTTAAATATATCATTTTCGTCCAGAATATTGATTTGAATTTGTGCAAAACTTTCTGAACTTGCAGAATCGATCTGACCACCACATGTTTGGGCCAAAATTTGGTGGCCTAAGCAAATGCCTAGAATAGGATAATCCAGTTTTTTTATGTATTGGGAACTTTTGCCGGATCTTTCTACTGAAGGTCCTCCTCCAATAATAATTCCTACTGGTTCTTTATCTTCAATTTCGTTGAGGGGTGTAGTGTTAGGCACCAGTTCTGATGATATTTTGAGGTAATTCAATGTACGATTAATACGGTGATTGTACTGTCCGTGATTGTTAACCACTAATATCATAATTTTTTAATCTCCTTAGATCTATCTAAAAAAACTATTAGTTTAATTCCTGATTATTTTTATTAAATCCATAATGGTTCTTGATGTTACTAATTATCAGTGATCAGTATTTTTTGGAAATATTTTTATGTTAAAATGCTTATATAGAAAAATATGGAACATCAAGACATTTTACTCATACTGGTGGCCCTAGTGTTGGCAGTGGTTTTCTTCTATCTTTTCATATGGTTTCTTCCTGTAATAATCGTACTGGTGATAGCCTATATAATATTTAAATTTTTAAAGGGAACTTAAGATATAAAGGGATATTTAGATTCTAACCTTAAAAATTTAGGAATATATTATTTTTTACATCTTTTTTTTGCATATTTTTTAATTAGCAGGATTATCTGGTGATAAAATGAGAGAAGTAGGGAAATTCAAAGGATTAAAAGGGAACTTCACGGCTTTTAGGAAAGAAATAGAACATGCAGACAAAGTAACATTTGTAGGCATTCCTGGTGTTTGCAGTCCATTTGCAGAACTTTTTGCCTATGCAATTAGAGATAAAGAATCAGTTTTCGTGCCAAAAACTGATATTAGTATGGCACGTAAAATTGAACGTACACCACTGGGCATGCAATTTACAGAAGAAGCAGACCCCCATAGCAATGTGGTGGCGCTGTTGGGAGGACTATCTATGCCACAGTACGAGGTAAAACTGGAAGATGTGCAGAAAATGTTAAATAACATCCTGAAACTTGATGGAAAAATCATAGGTTTATGTTACATGGGCATGTTTGAAAAAGCAGGATGGGATGAAAAAATTGATTTTCATTGCATAATTAACGGTGCTTTAAACGGTGAAATATATAAATAGACTGAGTAAACTGGATTATTTTAGTGTAATCCAATTTATTTTTTAAATTATTATTTATTAATTTCATAAAAAAAAGTGGAACTAATGAGAAAAATGATTGATAAAAATAGTTTAAACCTTTATTCACTGGGAATGGAGAAGGGTCTCCTTTATGAAACAATACTCACCACCATAAATTCAGATGGAACTCCAAATGCAGCACCTATAGGTGTTATCTGTAAAGATGATCATGAAATAGTAATTTATCTCCACAAAGGATCCAAAACCTACGACAATGTACGGCGTGAAAAAAGTTTTCATGTGAACATACTAAACGATCCAATGATTTTCGCTGAATCCACCATAGGAAACCTAGAAAATAAAGAATTCAAATCAGATGAAGGCGATGGATATTTCATTAAAAGGGCAGAAGCCTTTTTCAGAGCTGAAATTATCAGTGAAAAACTGGTTCATCGCAAAGACCACTTGGGTACTTTCACCACCTATGTGATCAGGGCTAAAGTTTTGAGGATTGTTAAAAACCAAGAACATATTCAACCATTAAATAGGGCTATTTATGGAATAATTGAGGCTTTGGTATACGTTAGCAGGATAAATCTTGCATCTGCAGATGAAAAAAAGGTTTATTTAGACAGAATTAGTGAAATTTCCAGGGTAGTGAATAAAGTAGGCTCAGAGGACCATAAAGGAGCTATGAAGAAGATATGGAAATCTCTTGAAGAGAAAAACCATATCAATGTGGACTGATCGGAATAAAAATACTCAGATTGGCATATTTTTTCTTTCTTTTAAAAAAATTTAGAAGTAAAATTCTTTTCGCCGTGCTTCAAGTAGAAACGGTTTTTTACCCAGAAGTTCAGATGCCACCATGATTTCACCCTTTGATTCATCCTTCACTCCTTTGATAAAATCAAAACAACGCAGATCCCTTAAAAGATGATGGTCAACAATTACTCTGGGAATTTTCTGGGATATTTCCGTCAAATTTTCTTTAGCCAGTAATATGTCTTGCTTTTCTAGGGCAAAACCTTCGAGATAGATTGGCGGGCCGCTTAAGATAAGGGTATCTGGGTTTTCATTTAGTATGAGTTTTTTAGCACCTTCATAAAGGGGTCCCTGCACATCAGAGGCGTGCATGAATTTTTCACCTTCCCATTCAATGGTTGTAGTTATAACAAAACCCAAGTGGCTTCCTTCTTTGCCATGGGGCAGGGGTTCTGAAAATCTAAGAAGGGTATCTCCGGCCTGGAATGAATTACCATCAGCATAATGAATATCCATAACTCCCATAACTTTTAAATTCTTTAAAAAAAGCCTAGCCCGTTTTTGTTGACTCTTGTTAATATTTTCTGTGGGATGCTTTATGAATAGTTTCTTTCCCCGGCACATCTCCTCAGCGTATCGGGGTGATGAGTCTAAATACCTTCCTAAGCTGAACGGGGTGAAATGGTCATGATGGTAATGGCTTAAAGTCAGAATATCTGCTTTTTTAGCATACTTCTGCACTCTAGCCCGGGTTGTATGGAGTGCATCAAATTCATCCTTCCATGGGGGGAATCCGAACCTTTTGGGGGCAATGGATGTCCCAGGATCAATCAAAATCTTCTGATCAGTTTCAATGAAAGTGGCCATGGATCTGACACCCATACTTTCAAAGGCCAGTGGGACAATTTTCATGAAAAATCACTATTTTATTTTTTTAATTTTAAGCACTTATGAAATTTATAAGATATAATAAAAAAACCAGAATAAGATTAATACTATTTTATTACATCAACGAATTGAAATTTTTCAACATCAAATAAGCCCTGATCACTGATTTTTAGTTTGGGAATAACTAGAAGTGCCATAAAGGATAGGGTCATAAATGGCGATTTAAGATGTGAACCCATGGATTTAACCACTTTATGTAACTGATTCAGTTGTGATGAAACTGTTGAAGCATTCATAGTGCTCATGAGTCCTGCAATTGGTAGTTTAAGGGAATAATGTTCTCCATTAACTACTGCAACAAGCCCTCCATTGTTATTTATTATTATATTTGTAGCATCTGCCATCTGTTGACTATCTGTACCAACAACGATAATATTATGAGAATCATGAGCAACACTGGAAGCAATAGCACCATTCTTTAATTTGAAACCTTTTACAAACCCATTGGCAATGTGATTATGCCCATATCTTTCTACAACTGCAATTTTTAGGATGTCATTTTTGATATCAGATTGCAAGTTACTATTAACAACTCTTAAAATGGCTTCTGCTTCTGATGTAATTATTTGGTCTTCTATTACATCAATCACTCTGACTTTTTCTTCTTTAAATGTTGATTTAACTTCAAAATCAGATGGTTTTAATGGTTCAACATTGAAAGTACTTTCTAATGGAATGGGATCAACATTGAAAAGTGGTTTTCCTTCTTCAGCCACTAGTTTTCCGCCAATCCAAACTTTACGAACTTTAAAATCATCTAGGTCATCCACCAACACCACATCTGCACGTTTACCTGGTGTTAATGTTCCACAGTTCAAATTATAATGTTTAGATGGGTTCAAAGTAACCATCTTCAATGCTTCCAAGGGGTCCATTCCCATTTCAACAGCTTTTTTCAGGATTTGATCCATATGGCCCTTCAGCAAGTCCTCAGGATGCTTATCATCAGAAACTAGGAATTCTCCATGGACTGAAATCAGATCTTCAAGATTTTGCGCTGATGAACCTTCCCTGATCATGATCTTCATTCCTAAACCTTTTTTTTCAACAGCTTCATTAGGTTGGGTGCATTCGTGGTCTGTGGATATGCCTGATGCCACATATTCACACAGTTCTGTTCCAGATAGGAGGGGGGCATGACCATCTACTGGTTTTCGATGGTTTTGGGCGATTCCAATCTTTTCTAAAACAATTGGATCTTTCCCGATTACACCTGGGAAGTTCATCATTTCCCCTAAAGCCACAACTTGATCATCACTCATTAACTGTTCGATTTCTTTTGGCCCTAAAATTGCTCCCGATGTTTCAAAATTAGTTGCAGGCACGCAGGAAGGAGCAGTGAAAAAAACTTGAAGTGGTGTTTTGGCTGAATCTTCCCTCATATACTCGATCCCTGCGATACCCATGATGTTAGCGATTTCATGGGGGTCTGCAATTATTGCAGTAGTCCCATGGGGCACTACAGCCTCAGCAAAACGTGAAGGGGTTAGCATAGAACTTTCAATGTGTATATGTGAGTCAATAAAACCTGGTAAAATATATCCTGAAAAATTTTCCTCTATTTTCCTAAAACACTTTATTATACCATTTTCAACTTCTATTTCAGCAGGGTATATCTCATCAGTTAAAAGATTCACAAAATTCCCTTTTATGATGCTTTTCATTATATACATCCCCACATCTATCATCTAAGTTGCCAGTATCCTCACCAGAGATACCTATACACGGATTATAAATTTCATAAGGTCTTTAAAAAAAATTTATTAATCGTGATTAGATTTATTTTTCGTTATTCTGGAGTTCATGATAAAGCATGGGCAGGAATGATCCTACATCAGTAACAATTCCAACAACTTGAGCACTGCCACGATCACCCAGTTTAGTAACAGTGGCTGGGTTAATATCCACGCAAATACTCTTGACTTTGGATGGAAGCATGTTGCCCACTGCTATGGAATGGAGCATCGTGGCGATCATTATAACCATGTCCAAACCAGGGATATGTTTTCTCATCTCATCTTGAGCTTCGATAACATCAGTTATAACATCGGGTAGAGGACCATCATCCCGTATAGAACCTGCTAATACGAATGGAACATTATTTTTCACACATTCATACATCACGCCTTCTTTAAGCACTCCTTGCTTTACAGCATTCTTGATGGAGCCTGCTTGGTTGATCTGGTTGATGGCATAGATGTGATGGCGATGTCCACGTGCCACAGCTTCACCAGTTTTTACATTCATCCCTAAGGATGTTCCGTAGAGTGCACTTTCAATATCATGAGTGGCCAAGGCATTACCTGCAAAAATAACATCAATAATTCCATTTCTAATCATCTCGGCCAACACAGGGCCTGAACCAGTGTGGATTATTGCTGGCCCACCAACCACTGCAATTTGACCACCACGCTCTTTCACTTCTTTTATCTCATCGGCTATACTTTTTATAAGAGATCTCAGTGGTTTTTCTGATGATGCATCACTTCCCATGAATTCAAAGACTCCTTTTTTACCCCTGGGTCGTTGTGGCGCCATAACTTTGATTCCTTCTCTACCAATCACCACCAAATCTCCCTTTTTTATTTTACCCATTGGCTTGATAATCGCTTTTCGAGTTTGAGGGTCTACCACGATCATACAATCCATTTCAATATTTTCAACAGGCAACCATTCGTCTTGGTAGCGGATAAATGTAGGATGATTAGTTGTGGAATAAAAATCAGGAGGCAAGGTTTTATCCTTGCTAGCAGCCTCTAAATTAACTTCTCGGATCTCAACGACCATTGCACCAATTTCTGCCAGTTCGTCTAAAATTTCTCCTAATAGTTGTTCATTGTCAGATTTAACTCGAATTCTTGCAAGGCTGGTATCTTTTTTTCGTTTACCCACCTCAAACTCTAGGATCTTAAAATCTCCTCCCATATCCATGATAAGGTCCAATGCTTTAGGTAGGGTGAGGGAGTCGATAATATGCCCAGTAAGCTTAACTTCTCTCGTGTACATTATATTCCTCCTAATTCACTAAAAAACACGAAGATTTGGTGAAAATGGCAATATAAAATGATTTTCACTTAGAATATGTTTGAAATCTGTTTAATTTTAATATATTACTCATTTATTAGATTAGGCAGCTTTTTATAAATATTTATTTGTGAAATGTATAAAAACGAGCTTTTAAAATTGATTGAGATCGATTTAGGATCATTTAAAAAAATCTTCATGATTTCAAAAATAATAAGTCTAAAATTATTTTAGCTGCATTTATGGCAGTAATATCTCCAATGGAGGTTGAAGACACCTCAACTACATCAAATCCTATGATTTCTTTTCCTTCAAGACAAGAAATTAGGTTTTCCAGTTCTTGCGGATTTATTCCACATGGTGCTGGTGTAGAAACATTGGGGGCATATGCCGGGTCCAACACATCCATATCTATTGTGACGTAGATTGGGCCTTTAATTTTGTGGATGATCCTTTCCATTTTTTCCATATTAAATTTGATGTCATTTGGAGTGTAAAAATCAATATTATTGTTCTTGGCAAAAACTGTTTCATCTAGCGAAGAAGAGCGTATACCCATTTGGATAATCTTAAAAGGTCCTTTATCATGTATTCTGCGCATCACTGTGGCATGAGAATATTTTTCTCCCATATAATCATCTCTAAGATCCATATGGGCATCAAAATGAAGTATAGTTGCATCCTGAATGTTGAAAGCACTAATCACACCTAAACTAATACTATGTTCGCCACCAATGAGTATTGGGGTTAAACCATCCTCTAATAATGAAGAAACAACTGATTTAAGATGAATGCATGTTTTTTGAATGTTTCCTGGAATAGTTTCCAAATTTCCAATATCATATACATTTGCATTTAGGTTTTTGTTAAAAAATAGATTATAGTTTTCGAAGTTGTAAGAAGCTTCCCTGACAAAAAAAGGTCCGTAACGTGATCCTGGTTGGTAAGTAACGGTGCTGTCAAAAGGAACTCCAAGAATACCATAACCAGAGTCCTGAATTTGATGGGCAGCATCAAAATTTGCTTCTGAAAAAGCAAATTTAAGAGGATTTTCAGTATATAGGTACATCTTTCTAAATCCTCAATTTTTTTTACAAAAAATAATTCTCTTTTACAGATATTTATTTAATTCTCATGAGCTTTTTGTTGCTCATTGCTACAATATAACCTACTTCCGCCCCTTCAATAAGGCCATCACGTAAATCATCGGGTATAGGTACTTCAAATGTCTCATAAGTTTCTAAATCCATAAGTTGAACATCACTACCCATTAAAGCCAGTACTTGAGCTGTTCTTTTATCAATTATGGGTACTTCTATTTTTGCATCCACTGGTTTTACCAAGTTTCTTTTTTGATTATCAAAAATTCCTATGGCATCTACTCGGGCCTTGGCTGCCCCGTGCTTTCCAGGGGATGAAGTTTGTATATTTACAATTTTTGACGCTTCACCATCTAGAACCACGTATTTGCCTACTTTAAGAGTTTTAACTTCCACTACTTTAGTTGACATGCGCTTTCCTCCGTGTAATATGAATAATCCAGACTGTTTTGGATCAAAATTTTTAGAACCTAGAACTAGAATCTATAATATTTTATAATTTTTACAATCTGGTTTTAAATAAATCTCCTTTGAAGAGTATAAATATTTATAGATAACTCTCTCTGATATAGAAATGCCTATATTTTTTTGCCTATTTAAATTTTTAATTGGAATTGTAAGTGATTATTATGAAGGTCTCAATTACATCCGGAAAATCAGAAGGACCTACCAAGTTGAACGCTTTTGATAATGCCCTCCTTGATGCAGGAATTGGTAATGTGAATCTTATACCTGTTTCCAGCATTATCCCAGCAAGTGCTAAGATAGTGGAACTACCTCCTATTAAAGAGGGGAAGATGGTAAATTGTGTATTGGCTTGCGAACATTCGGACCAAAAAGGTGATTTAATAAGTGCTGCAATTGCAGTGGCTATTTCTGATGATTTTGGCTGTGTAGTGGAACATTCTGGCTTGAATAAGGATCCTGAAAAGATTAAAAAGGAAGCAGAATCTATGGTTCGATATATGATGCAAGTGAGAGGTTTGGACATCAGGGAAATCATCATAGTCCATGAGAGTCATAAAGTAAAGAAAGAAGCTGTTGTTGTTGTTGCAGTGGTCTATCTTGGATGAAATTTCAAAAATCACATTTGGACTATTATGATTGGTTGAATGATTATTTGGGTTAAATGCGATATAGGAGGAGGGTAAATGAATGAAAAAGACCAGAAATTTTGGGGTGAAGTATGTCAGGAGGTAATAGTTGAATCCCAAAAGGCCATATCTCCATTAATCGGTTTAGAAGATGGTGGTCAAATTGTCAAGATTGGTGCTGATGGCACTCCCACTACTTTAATTGATAACATGGCTGAAAAAAGAGTTATCGATGTTCTTGAAGGTGTTGGCAGGCCTTTAATTCTTATTAGTGAGGAAATTGGGCAAGTTGTGGTTGGTAATGGTCAACCCGAGGTGATAATGGTTGTTGATCCTTTAGATGGTACTAGTAATGCTGTAAAAAATATACCAGCCTATGGAATATCAGTTGCAGTAGCACCTATTTTTGATCATAATGTGAATGTAACTGTTCAAGATATCCAGATGGGTATGGTGAAAAATTATGCCACAGAAGATATTTACAGTGCAATAAAGGGAAAAGGAGCTTTTATTAATGGAGAAAAGCTTAAACCATCTTCAAAAAATGATTTATCACAAATATCCTTAGGGGCTTATGTTTACAGAATGGATATGGGAAAAATTGAAATTCTATGTAAAAGTGTTAGACGAATGCGAATATTAGGAGCAGTGGCATTAGAATTAGCTTACGTTGCAGATGGAACTTATGATGCATTTGTTGATATAAGAAATAATTTACGGATCGTGGATATTGCTGCTGCCAAGCTGATTCTGGAGGAGTGTGGATGTATAGTAACGGACCGTTATGGGAAAGCTCTCAATGGTAAGTTAAATGTTTTGGAGAAAACATCGTTAATTGCCACATGTAATTCTAGTATTCATGGGGAAATCATGGGTATATTGGAGGGGATGAAATGATTATGGGATTAGTAGCACGCTGTGATGTAAAAGAGGCTGTTAAACTTGCCGGAGAACTGGCTGATTTTTTACTAGAAAAAAAAGTCGAAATAGTTCTTGATCTTCCCCTGGCTAATGAACTGGGCAGATTTAAGGATAGAACATGCAAACTGGAAGATATGGACGTGGACATGGTGATTGCAATTGGGGGGGATGGTACCTTGCTACGCACACAGAGTTTCATCGATCACAAAAAAATCCCACTAATCGGAATCAACATGGGAACTGTGGGATTTTTAACAGAAATTGACCCTGAAAATGCTTTCAGCGCAATAGAAGAGATCCTTGCAGGAAATTACTTTGTAGAAAGGCGAAACCAGCTTTTAGTATGGCATGACAAGGAGTTACCCCCAGCCCTCAATGAAGTAGTCCTAATGACTCGTAAACCTGCAAAGATGCTTCACATCCAGATAAGTGTTGATGATGAGATAATGGAAGAATTACGTGCTGATGGGCTCATCATTGCCACCCCTAGTGGATCAACAGCATATTCCATGTCGGCAGGTGGTCCAATTATAGATCCAAGGGTTAAAGCTTTTATAATCGTCCCCATATGTCCCTTTAAACTTGGAGCTAGGCCTACAGTTGTATCTGATGAAAGTATTATTAAAGTTAAACTTTTAAGGGAGGGAAAAAAGGCTATTGCAGTTATTGATGGTCAGTTTGAAGAGGAAATTAATTATATGGATGAAATAATATTCCGCAAATCTGAAAACTGTGCCTATTTCGTCCGTTTAACTAAAGATTTCTACCGTAAAGTAAGAGAAAAGCTAACAAAAGGTGGAATAAGTTAATGAATGTTCTCATTGTGGATATGACTCATGGGGGCTACGTACTCGCATCTGAATTTGCCAAAATAAATGATTGTAATGTTTTCGCATGGGATATTTACCACACCTTAAATCATGAACAGATTAAGACACTTCAATTCAGGGGAATAAAACTAGTTGACAATCTATTTTATGAGAAATATTATCAAAAGAGATCTACAACAGAAAAAAACGATAAAATCAATGTAATTGCTCCAGTACATTGTAATCTACCTTATTCGGCCGACATGACCCATCATGAGGCTGTGGGCTTTCTCTTGAAGGATCGGATAAATGTTCCTATAATTGAAATAACTGGTGTGAAAGGAAAAACCAGTACTTTAGCAATGTTAAAACAGATATACTACGACCAAAATCCTTTGATTTTAAGTAGCGTTGGTGTGGAAATTGTAGATAATGGCCAAGATACAATTCTACAAAAAGACATAAGCATAACTCCGGCAAGCATTATAACAGCATGGAGACTTGCTGAAGATTTTTACAAAGAAAAAAAACCTTCTAAACATGATGTAAACACAAATGTAGGTATTTGTTTATTTGAAAGTTCACTGGGTGGAACAGGAATGGCTGGTGTGGGAGTAATCACCAACATTGCTGAGGATTACTCCATTTCACAGGGAAATAGCAGTGCTAGTAAAGCCAAATCCCAAATGTTTAGAAGTAAAATAGTGGTTTGTGACCAAAATTCTTATCGTTGGATTTATTCTGAAAATAATTATTATAATCAACTTTTAACCGATAAAAAAATAAATACATATTCCGTTGGAGAAAAATCAAATGTTCAAGCATTTAATATTGATTATGGGTTGTATGAAACTACATTCCAAGTAAAAGTAACTGGGTTGCAAACAGTTCATGGTAAATGTGTAAACAATTCTTTTCAAGTTAAAACATTTGCCCCTGCTCAACATCATTTGGAAAATACTTTATCTGCCATAACAGCATCACTATCCTTAGGAACCGCCCCTAGTTCCATAATTAAAGGTGTCAAACGTTTCAGAGGGTTGCCGGGTAGAACTTCTTTTCGCAATATTTCATCAGCAGAAACATATTTTCATCATATAAAGCAAAATAAATCGTTTTTTCCAAAAAAACATTTCCAATCAAATGATCAAACCATCAACATAATTGAAGAAATAAATCCAGGCATCAATGTCACCGCCATAAAAAAGTCAGTAGCAATGATTAAAGATTATGAAAATCCCGCCCTAGTTTTAGGGGGAAGTTATGGTGTAACTTGTGAAGAAATTGATGAAGACAGTCTTTTAGCGTTTTTAGGTCAAATCCAGCATGATCTCTATATTGTATTTACTGGTGAGTTGGGTAAGAGTCTGTGGGAAAAAATAGATGAAAAATTCATGTATCGCAGTCAAATAGATCAAGCAATTAAACTGGCTATTGATGAAGGATTAAATAACATATTAATTGTTTATCGTTCTAATTTTGCAGATTTAAGTAAAAGATAGTTTCATTATTGGCCTATTTAAAATTTTTGCAATGATAAACAAGATAGGTGGTTTATTTATTCCATGACAACATTTATTAAAGATCATACAAAATCAATCAACTAAGGATTCTTATACCATATTATAACTATAATAAATATGCTCATTATTCAAATTAACAATTACGGTCCAATTCAGTAATTCGCCTCACACTCGGAGATGATGTATTGCAAGTAGGTACTAGAGGAAGCAGTCTGGCAATGGTTCAAACCAAAAACATAATCACTTCTTTAAAAGATATAACAAATGAAGAAATAGATATAAAAATTATAAAGACCACAGGGGATAAAATAACAGATTCTCAACTATATAATATGGATGTGAAGGGAATATTCACTAAAGAACTGGATAAGGCAGTGCTGGAGGAAGAAGTGGATTTTGCAGTCCATAGTTTAAAAGATTTGCCTAGTGAATTAACAGAAGATCTGGAGATTATAGCTGTCCCTCTTCGTGAATCACCTAATGAAGCATTAGTATCACCATACACATGGGATAATTTGCCTGAAAGTGCAACTCTTGGAACAAGTAGCGTCAGAAGAGAAGCTTTTTGCAGATATCATCATAAAGATGTGGATATAAGGCCCATTAGGGGAAACATAGACACTCGGATAAAAAAAGTAGTATCTGGTGAATATCATGCTACTTTAATGGCCGAAGCCGGTATTAAACGATTAGGACTCATTAAACATATCAAAGAAAGATTTTCATTGGATTATATGACTCCTGCAGCAGGCCAGGGGGCACTGGCAGTTGTTGCACGCAAAGACACTGAAAAAAGGAAGGTATTAGAGGCTTTAACTCATACAGCATCTTATCATGAGGTCATGGCCGAAAAAAAAGTACTTTCAGAGTTGGGGGTAGGTTGTCAATGGCCTCTTGGTGTGTGTGCAAGGACAAATGGGAATGAATTGGAACTCCAATCAATTTTGCTTACTAAAAAGGGTGAACTTATCTCTAAACATAAAATTAAAGGTCCAATCAGTAATGCTGAAAGCATTGGTCTAGAGGTTGCCAAACGCATGATGGAGGATTGCTAGTGAATAAGGTAAATGTGGGTGTTGTTGGTGTAGGGGCCATGGGCCACAACCATGTTCGAGTTTACACTAGACTAAAAAATGCCAATCTTTTGGCAGTTTCTGATCTTATGAAAGGCACTCTAGCAGAGGTTTCCAAGAAATATAACACTGTAGGGTTCGTTGACTATGACAATGTGCTTAAAATGCCAGAAATAGACGCAGTAAGTGTCTGCGTCCCAACCACATACCATTATGAGGTGGTCATGAGTGCCATAGAACAGGGAAAGCATGTATTGGTGGAAAAACCCATTGCTTTCACCTTAAAAGAAGCCAAAGATATGGTACGAGCCGCCAGAAAAGAAGGAGTTAAACTGGCAACTGGGCATGTTGAACGATTCAACCCAGCAGTTTTAGAGGCCAAAAAGCTTTTAAGAGATAAATTAATTGGAGAAGTAGTTTCCGTATCTGCTAAACGGGTTGGGCCCTTCCCACCACGTATTAAAGATGTTGGAGTTACTATAGATCTTGCCATACATGAAGTGGATGTGATGGCATACTTACTGGACAGTCCTGTTTCTAAGGTATATGCTCATGTTGGCAGCAGGCTTCAGAAATGTGAATTCGAAGACCATGCCGAGATAATGATGGAATTCTACAACAACGCTATTGGCATGTTAGAGGTCAACTGGCTCACACCATATAAGAAAAGACAACTGGAAGTTACTGGGACAGATGGAATTATCTCCCTGGATTATATTGACCAGAATGTGGAAGTTTTTGGAAAAAATGCTAGAAAAGTAAGGGTACCTCACCATGAACCACTTATGGAGGAGTTAGATTCATTTTTAAATGCTATTATAATGGATGAAAAACCTAAAATCACTGGTGAAGATGGGATACATGCTTTGAAAACTGTTCTTGCAGCTATGAAATCAGCTAAAGAGAAAATTCCAGTTTCTATTAAAATTGATTGATATTCTGTTGTCAAATTATATTTGGATAAAAATTAGCGTGTATGATACTTTTTAAAAAATTTGGAGGAGTAATATGAACCAAAAACTGATTAAAAAGGCTTTTGAACTTAGGAGCAGAGGATTTACTACAGGCGAAATAGCTGACGAGCTCAATGTTTCTAAAGACACTGCCAGATGGCTCATACTCCAAGGGACAGATAAAACCAAGGAAAAATCAGAGGAAAAAGCACCCCTCGATTTTGCAATTAATTGGAATAGTTTAGGCGGAAGTTCAACCAGAATGTCTTATGTTTCGGCAGCTATGGCTGATATGGCACTTCAACATGGGGATATAGAAGTAGTAGTGGGAATTACGGTTAGTGGAATACCTTTTGCCACTATGATGGCCGAGATATTGGATGCAGACATGGCCGTGTTTCACCCTATCAAACACCGCAAAGGGAAAGATGCAAAAGGAGCAGTTAGTAGTAATTTTGCCCCTGTAGAGGGGAAAAAATTGATAATAGTGGATGATGTCATTACTAGTGGGGGGACCATTGGGGAGGCAATAAAGGTATTCAAAAGTTTGGGAGCAGAACCATTAGCTGCAGTTGTTCTCATAGATAAGAAAGGATTATTAGAGGTTGAAAAAGTCCCAGTAGAATCTCTAATAAGGGTTAGTAGGTTGGGATAACCTTTAACATGCTTATTTTTAATTTAATCAATGAGTAACAAAATTTTATTCTTTATTTTCCCATTTTTTTATGAATCACGGACTAATTATACTCTATACCTTAATATTGCTCCAATACCACCAAATGCTCGTAAAAGTTGTATTCCTTCTTCTGTTTCTGTAGATATGATCTCTACTTCCGAACCAACTTCTTCAGCCATCTTCACAAGATCATCAATCACATCCTGAGATGTAGAAGGTTTCATGGTTTCACCACAATTTTTGCAGATTTTATCTTCAACATCAGTCTCATTTTTTATGGTTTTTTCACCAATAAAGCCGCAAGAAGGACATTCAAAGGTTTGTCGTTTGGATTTGATATCTTCTGAGAGTAACAAAACTTCTACTGCTCCATTCATCAAGTTTTGTCTGACTTCAGCTTCACCATAAGATGCCAAACCATTTTCATCAACCAACTCATTAAGGAATCGTTGAATTAGTTTTTTCTCCTTCATGATGTCAATTTCGGTTAACACATCCATGGATTTGTCTATAACTTCTCTTATTCCAAAATCACCGGTGTAAGATGTATCTACAGTTGTTATAATTTTTTGTTTGATTTCGTGGTGAAGATAATCTCCATTTAAAAAATCCTCCTTAGTATGGCCCGGACCTCCAATTATAACTCCTTTTAAATTTTCAATATCTAAAAAAGCTTCGTTCATGTGTTCTCCAATTCTTTTTAGGAATTCGTGAGCCGCTAATTCAATCAATCGGTCGAAACGTCTCTGTGACTGTCCACCAGCTTTATGTTTTCCTGGAACACCGCTAGTCAATGTTTTCACTATATCCACCCTTTTACCTTTCATGATGGCTATCGTCGCCTCTTTACGGTCTATGACTGCTAATCCATATATTTCTTTATCTTCAAGGATTTCTTCAAGTGGTTCCAGGAAGAACTGAGAATCGCAATGATATGTGTAGGTTTGAACAGGTTCAGGAGGTTCAAAAACATAAGTTTCCATTTTTTCAGTTCCAGGACCTCCTTTTGGAATCATTCCCACAAATAGAACCAAGCCTCTTTCAGGAGGGCGGGGGAAAAGTTTCATACGTTGCATTATAACTTCAATAGCAGACTGTACATTCTTTTTTGTTTGTTTACTTTTGATATTAGCGCTTTGACTTAGTTCTTCCCTCATGTGCTTAACCACATCACTGATTTGCTTATCTGGAGGTATATAAATTGATACTAACTCGGTACCTCTCCCTTTTTTTTCAGAAAGTTCTTTAAGGGTTCTTTTTACCTCGTAAAGCTCAGTTGATGATGGTTCTGACATAATTATATCGCTCCTAACTGGGATAATCTTTTATAAAAAATTTATTGAAATTTTCATGTCTCTATTAATTATATTAACAACAAATCTTAATTAATCCGATTTTTTTTAATAAACCATTTAAATAGCCTTTTTTTTAATAAATAATATATGATTTGTTATTTGTATTGTGTCTAAACTTTATATTAATTTATTTATAATATCTTTTGTAATTTTAACTAGCCCGATAGTATGAGGCATACATTTCCAAAAAATTTATGGTATTAGGAACTATGGAACTATTTTCAAGTAATATAATTCTCTTTAATTCTCATCATGGCTGACAAATAGGGGAGTGTCCTGAAAATATCCTATGATTTTTTGTAATAATAATCCTATATATGAAAAAAAATTTATATTATTCTTTTTATCATATCATCAACAATGTTTAGGGAGGAATATGTCGGTTGAAAATAAAAATAAAGAAGTTTTTCAAGATTCTGTGAATAACGATCAAATCAATCTTAAATCACATTATCCTAAGAAAAAAAGATGGGGAGATCGAAAAGACGGTTGGATATTAAAGAATTTAAACCCATTTTCCAATCTTGTCCCTCATTTAATGACTTCCAGAAACTCATCGGCAATATATTTTAAAGACAAGATCGATGTTACTGATTTTGTTTATTATATTCATAATAAAAATAAAGAATTATCTATCAATCCAGTTTTAACTCTTGAGGGGCCTGTTGAAAAAATCACATACTTTAATGTTTTTTTAGCCGCATTAATCAGGCTTTTTACAGTTAAGCCTCATTTGAATCGCTTTATTTCTGGAAGAAAATTTTATCAGAGAAAGAAAATTGAAGTTGCTTTCGTAGCAAAAAAGGAATTTACAGAAGAAGGCGAAGAAACTATAATTAAAAAATCCTTCCAAAGAGATGAAACTTTATGGTCAATTGTTTCAAGATTAAATAAAGGGATTAAAGTTGTTAAAACTGAAGATAATGATGATGCCACGGATATACTTAATTTTTTTGCCAAATTTCCTAAAACAGTAGTTCATTTAGCCATCACTTTACTAAATTTTCTAAATTACATTGGTAAATATCCTAAAGCTATTTATAATGAAGATCCTATGCATGCCAGTGTATTTGTCGCAAATTTGGGGAGTATTGGCCTTAGAAATGTTCCATATCACCATTTATATGATCGAGGAACAACTTCTGTTTTTATTTGCTTGGGGGAGATTCACAAAGAGAAAATCTACCAAGAAAAATCTGGAGAATTCATTGAAAGATATTTTGTTGAAATTTCTACCACCATTGATGAACGTATAAGTGATGGATTCTATTATATCAGGGCTATGAATGAATTTAAGAAAATTTTAAATAATCCTAAAGCACTGGAAAAAAAATTGGAACACATCCCTATTGATGACTCATTATAAAAATAAGGTTGTATTATTATGAAGATTTCACCTTTGATAATAGAAGCACCAGATAAATTAAACTATAACCGGCCTTGGCTTAAGTCATATAATAAAAATACGCCTGCTAATCTTGTTTATCCTGATAAAACTATTTATGAAATGTTAGCAGATTCTGCAAGAGAAAATACCAATACTGTTGCATTGGAGTTCATGGGAACAAAAACTAAGTTTAAAGAACTAGTTTCCCAAGTAGATAATTGTGCTAAAGCATTATTAGAGATAGGTGTGACTGAAAACGATGCAGTGACAATATGCATGCCCAACACTCCGCATGCAGTTATCATGTTTTATGCGGTTAATAAAGTAGGGGCCATTGCCAATATGATTCACCCCTTATCTGCACCCAAGGAAATTGAGTTTTACTTGAAACATGTGGATAGTAAATTTATTTTAATTGGTGATTTTTCTTATAGTAACTTAAAGAAGGTTCAGGAACGTCTTGAAATCAATAAGATAATAGTTGCCAAAATCAGCGATTTTTTAGGTAAAAGGATGACTATGGGTTTTTGGGCTTTCGAAGGTCGTAAAATTCCAAAAATCAAATATAAAGAAAATGAATTACTTATTTCATGGAAAAAATTTTATAAACTTGGTTTAAATTCCAATAAAGTGATTAAAACTAATATGAAACCAGGTGATGGTGCTGTAGTCTTATATACTGGTGGAACAACTGGGATCCAAAAAGGAGTTTTATTATCAAATGATAACTTTAATGCCCTTGTTGTGCAATGCTTAGCTCATTTAAATGACGAACGCTTGGGAGAAATAAAAAAAGATAAAATAATGTGCATCCTTCCAGTTTTCCATGGATTCGGACTCACAGTTTGTGTCCATCTTCCCATGTGTGTAGGGGCTTGTGCTATTTTAGTCCCAAAATTTAATTCAACTATTTTCGCCGACCAGTTTGCTAAACACAAACCACAGTTCATTGCCGGAGTTCCAACACTGTATGAAGCATTGCTTAGAAGTAAAAAAATGAAAAAATCGAATTTTAAGTGCCTAAAAGGTGTTTTTGCAGGTGGAGATTCAGTTCCCATTGAATTAAAAAATCAATTTAATGAATTTATCCAGAAAAGGGGCAGTATGGTCACCATGCAGGAAGGATATGGTTTAACTGAAACTGTTACTGTCAGCTGTTTAATACCAAATACCAATGATAAATTGAGTAGTATGGGTATTCCGCTGCCGGATATGTTATACAAGATCGTTAAGGTAGGAACTACTGAAGATCTTCCTCCAGGTGAAGATGGAGAAATCTGTATCAGCGGCCCTACAGTAATGTTAAAGTATTATAATAATCCTGAAGAAACCGATAAAGTGTTAAAATTGCATCCTGATGGTTTAAAATGGTGTCATACTGGTGATTTAGGTTACATGGATGAAGATGGATTTTTTTATTTCAAATCCCGTATTAAACGCATGATAAAAAGTTCTGGTTATTCCGTTTTTCCCAATCAAATCGAAGAGGTCATAAATAAACATGAAGCAGTATCCTTATCTTGTGTTATTGGTGTACCTGACAAATACCAAATAGAGAAAATTAAAGCATTTATAACATTAAAAGAGGGATATTCAGATTCTGATAGGATTAAAAATGAAATAATGGATTTATGTAATGAATATTTAGCTAAATGGAGTGTTCCCAGGGAAATAGAGATTCGAAAGGAATTACCCACGACTCTTATAGGTAAAGTTGATTGGTTGAAACTTAAGCAAGAGTTTGCAGAAGCATAATCTCCTTTGCACTATAAATAAAGTACAATTCAATCTTTTTGGGAATAAAAACCCATAAATAACGTGTTACTTTAATGCACAATCAATTAAGAAATTTTAATAAGAATATTGTAGTGACAACTATTTTTAATAAAATGCAGTGTATAACAACTACCTTTACAATTTCACATGCCTACAATCATAATCACTACATTATACTTATTTATGTTTTTAAAATGGTGAAATTGGTATCTGATTTTTAATAAGTAGAATATAGACTGTACGATTATTTTTTAAAAATTATATATTATATTAGACTAGAAATTAGTTTGGTGATGAGATGCGAATAGTGATCACAATTGGTGGATCTGTAATAATAAAAGATCATAATTACAAAAAATTTCAGGATTATGCTACTGTTTTAAGGGATATGTCCGCAGAACACCAAGTCATGGTGGTTGTGGGTGGAGGTAGTACAGCAAGGGATTACATTGGAATAGCCAGAGATATGGGAGCTTCAGAAGCAATTTGCGATGATATTGGTATTGAAGTAACGCGGCTTAACGCACGTCTGCTCATAACAGCTTTAGGGGAAGATGCTTATCCACGAGTGCCCTATAACTTCAGTCAAGCCCATGAATTTTCTTCATTGGGTAAAATAGTGGTTATGGGTGGAACAGAGCCTGCACATAGTACTGATGCGGTGGGAAGTATTCTGGCTGAATTTGTAGGTGCTGAATTACTTTTAAATGCCACATCAGTAGATGGTTTATTTGATAAAGATCCCAATAAATTTCCAGAAGCTCAAATGATAGAAGAAATTACTCCAAAAGATATGATGGAAATGTTGTCGGATAAGGATATGAAGGCAGGTACCTATGAATTTTTGGATAAAACTGCTATACAGATCATAGCTCGTTCTAAAATAAGAACAGTTATATTAAATGGTGAAAATCCAGAAAACTTAAAAAAAGCTATAAATGAAAAAATAGGTACGTTAATTATTCCTAATCCCGAATAATTCTTCCCTTTCCACATAAATAATCAATTATTATTGTTCATAAAAAAAATTCAAACCTATATAAATTCTAAAAAATATAAGAAAGAGGCAATATTCATGATTGAACAGCACAAACACTGTCCCATGTGTGGGACACCAATACCCATGAGTGAGAAGTTTTGTTCTCCTAACTGTGAAGAAATAGCACGCGCAAACCAGCAAAAAGTTCAGAAAACCCGAAAAATGCTGTACATTCTATTTGCAGTATTTGTACTTGTCTGGATATTTTTCATGTTAAAAGGCAAAATTGGATTGTAAAATTTTAAATCCCATTTTTTTTAAAACTACACCTATTTTTAAAATAATAAGATTAATTCTCTAATTGGCATAACTCCTAGAAATTTATCATTCCCTCTTCATTTATTGCCAGATTTTCTTTTATTTTCATTCGCGAATATTCAGTATTCCAATAATTAACAACCCAATTCCTATTATTAATCCTAAAATTTTGGGATCAATATTGTAATAACCAATAATTACAAAGAAGAAACCAAAAACCAACCCAAATATTCCTGCATACACTTTAAATTTTTGTTTTTCTCCAACAAATAGTGCTATGAATCCATTTACAATGAGTAATCCTCCGGTAATTATATACGCCCAAAAACCCAAGTTTATTATCCAAGATGAGTTGAATAGGAATATTAAACCCATAATAATTCCTGCAAACCCTACTAATAATGGGAATAACCATAGATCATTGGAAGTTCGTTCACTTAAACCCAAAATTGCTAACCAAACTCCCATTCCCAATATTAAAACTCCAGATATCAGCCCTATAGTAGCTAACCCTACTACTGGCGCGGCAATCATAATAACAGCCACAATTATTGCAATGACACCCACAATTGTGTTTTTCATTCATACAACTCCTAAAATGATGTTTTATTAAAAATCTATTTCAAGCCATAGTCCGCAGATATCTATTTAGATTAGATCAAATTTATTTAAATGAATAAAGTCTGATGAATTGGTCCGATGTTATCAAATTAAGATAGAAGTTACTGATACGGCTACAATAATTGTTTTGTTTTTAGATTATAATAAATTTGGTGTTTTTACCAGTATTTTACAAGTAAAATAGTGTTAAACCACCTAGCTCAAATACTATAAAGATAAAATAATAAGTATATTTAATAGAAAAATCAGCGATTGACTATGTTGGAGGTTTTCCGATGCTTGTTTTAACCACTCCTACAATAGAGGGAAAGAAAATTAATAAATATTATGGTTTAGTAACTGGCGAGTCTCTATTGGGGGCAAATGTTTACAAAGACATGTTCTCTGGAGTCAGGGACGTGGTGGGAGGTAGAACTTCTGCCTATGAAGAAGAACTTAAAAAGGCTAGAGAAGTAGCTTTGAAGAGTATGAAGGATAAAGCCGCAGATAAAGGGGCTAATGCAGTAATTGGGGCGCGCGTTGCCTATCATAATTTAGGTGGAACCATGGGTAACACTATTATGGTCACTGTGTTTGGAACTGCTGTTTTTTATCAAGAATAGAAATTTGATCTTTTTTTGACCATAGTATAAAGAAAGGGAAGGGATGAGATTGTTTGCAGCAGTGAAAAATAATTTAGTAGAAAAACGCTGGGCAATCATTGCCGTATTGATAGGTACCGGGGTTGGTTTTTTATCTGCAGTTATCTGTGTGAAATGGCATTTAGTAATTTTTGGCTTTAATATATTATTTATAGTATCTCCCCTTATTGCCGGATTCGTTGAAACGTTTATAGCTCGTCGCATGTATGGTAAAAGCACAGGAGCTATTAGTGCACTTTTAATATTTATAATAATAAATGCATACGCTTGGCTTTTCCCCAAAGATCCTATTGTACTTAATTTTTTTACTTTAGGTGGTCTGGCATTGATGATTCAAGCAGCATTCCCCATTTTGATAAATTATTTAGTATTTGTGGTTTTTTTGGGTGTTTTAACCTATATTATAGGGTTTTTAGGGAATTTACTCTCGAAAGCTATGGATAAAATCAGTAAAAAACCTCTTGAATCTGAAGGTGTTGAAAAGATTCCTGAAGACACATTTGAAAATTTAATTGATAAGTTAGAGGTTCCTATTGTGTCCATCCCTCACATGGATGGAGGTAAGATCACTAAACACATCGGTATGGTAACTGGTGAGGCAATAGTTATGGAAAACTCTGAAGGAATATCTAAACTCACTAAGAAACTCCATTTACAAGACATGAATTTGGATGAAGTTAAAAGTGCGGCTCTCACTCGCATGCTTCAAAATGCCAAGGAAATAGGCGCAAATACGGTAATTGAAGTTTTAATTGACTATAATTCTATTGGAGGATTAATGGGTAATGCTATTATTGTAACTGCCACTGGGACTGCTGTTATTTATGAATAAATAAGAAAAATCAAAATTTTTTAAATTAAGAAGTAGATAACGTTTATAACATCAATATCCAATTTGACTTTGATTTAAACAGAAATAGTATATTTCAAACACCTTACTCTCTTTTTTTAATACATTGTTAAAATTCGAGGAAAACTTCATTATTCTATGATTCGGATGTGAATAGGGAGATGGTATCTTCAAGATCAGATCCTTATTTTTCAGTGGGTACTTTATATTTGCTTTTAAGCTCATTGATTTAGACTGGCAGTGGTAACTCATTAAAATATCAAAGATAATTCTTGTTTTAGTGGGGTCTTTCAGTTACATTTTATTGGATAATTACATTATCCACAAAATCAATTCCAACACACTTGAAATTGGTTATGGAAAAGATCTAATCTACAAAATTAATACTATTTTCATATTACAATCCAAAAAAATATAGATAATAAAAATCAAAATAATAATTAAAATCCATTCAAGCTAATTAAGATTAATATTTGAGGTGGAAAATGTTAAACGAAAAAATAAATGGTATTTTAATAATGATTCTTGCCATTGTTCTAGCAATATTTATTTTAGCAGTTCCTGACTGGGTATATTGGATTTACTGGTTAGCAGTAATCATAATTTTATTGTATGGTCTTTATTTATACTTTGTCAAATCTTAAATTCCTTGGCAAAAATTTCTTTTTTTTTTTAAAAAAACCCATTTCTTAATAAACAGAGGGGAAGTATAAGAACATAATTTGACTATCCTCTCTTTTGATAAAGGTATATTCCATATAAAATTAGTAATACAACTGCAAGCCAGTACGTATATATCAAAAATTTGGGCAATGCAAAGTAGATAATAGCAAGTAAAACACCCAATGCCAACATTACAATTCCATTTATTTTGTTATTCATCATTTCACTCCATCTGCTATCTTAAATTTATAAATATATATAGTTCCACTATTATTATTTTTTTAGTTTTAGTGGGGAACATTTTTTACATTTTCCGTTTAATCGTAGATTTTATTTATTTCTAAATAATCTAAGGCAAACAATTTATATTTTCAGAAACAAATTATTGATGATAATAAAAAAGATTTAACTAAAATAAATGGAGGAATAAGATGAAAAATCCTGTATTGGCCCTTTTGGCGATAATTCTTGGTTTATTAGTAATAGCGTTTCCACTGGCAGGCCTTGTCGCTGCTGGTGTGTTAACTGGTTTTGTAGTTTTGATGATAGCTATTTGGCTTTTGATTGTAGGCGCTTCTCAGATGGATATCAGTAAAACTGCAGGCATTTTGAACGTGATATTGGGTATAATAGTTCTGATTGTAGGCATTGGTCTGATATTCAGCTCTGCATTATTTGCATTCTTAACTGCCTTCTTACTATATATTGTGGGAATATCCATGATAGCGGCCGGTGTAATAGCTCTACTTTCTCGCAGCGCATACAAAAATGCCACTTGGGCAGGAATACTTGGAATAGTCCTGGGGTTACTTTACATACTATTGGGAACATTAGCCTTTGATCCAGTTTATTTGGGAATTTTAATAGGTGTTTGGCTGATAATTAACGGTGTTCTAGCCTTATTTGAGGAATAGGCCTAAAAAAATAGTAAAGGGGAATTTATTCAAAGATGCCCAAATAATTTTTTACCCATTTTTTACTTATTTTTTATTCATTTCAGTTAGAATGCCTTTAATCTCATTCATTTCGGCTTTTATATTTTTTAAATCAGTTTTAATTTCATCAATATTTTCTCTTTTGATTAAATTTGATTCTAAATCATTTATTTTATTTTCAAGTTCTTTAAAATAATTAATGCTAGATTTAGCCATTTTTTCACGATCTTCCCGTAATTTATCCATTAAAGAGGAAGTTGTGGCGGCAGTTAATAAGCTGGTGATGCCTATTGCACTGATCATGGCGATTATGCCAATTAAACGCCCCCATTGCGTGTCTGGCACAACATCCCCGTAACCAACTGTGGTTATGGTCTGAATAATGTACCAAAATGAATCTTCAAAGGTGTTAACTCCAGGATTAATACCTTTTTCCAACATAAAGAAGGCTACTGAACAAAATAAGAGCACTACTACAAAAAATGCAAAACCATATATCAAACGACTTCTTTCAACGAAATCATCGACATACCTACCTATTTGGCGAGCAGAAAAGAGTAATGCAAATATTTTAATAAAACATAAAATTTTGAGAATTATTGATGTTTCATTCATCCCCAAAAGAACAATTCCAATAAAGTAAAAGGGAGCGATGGATATAAAACCATTCCAATTCTGTTTCACATAAGTATTTTTTTCATGTCCTCGTATTTTTATCAAATAGCCTAATAAGAGTAATATGCTAGTTATGAGGTCAAAAAATACAATATTTATGAATAAAGTTGGTTTTATGGGTAAAAAAATGCTTATAAAAAGTAAAAAACCATCAAGAAAGATAAATATTATAAAAATTATTTCAAGTAGCAACTCCAATCTACGATTCATGATTTTCCTTTAATTCTTTTAACAAATATCTTTTATGTTTTCAATACATCATACAATTAATCAAATTATATTTCTGTACTTTTTAAAAGCCCTAACCTTGAATCCCCATTCAACTTCGTTCTGAAAGTGTCGCATATCATAAACAATTACATTTAAATAATTTTCAAGATCGTCTGGAATCTTATTATCTTCTGAATTCAATTCTAACACATCAATGTTTGCTTTGGGAAGAATAACATTTTTTTCAACTGACAAAGCCAATTCATTAAGTGCGTTTATTACTTGTTCCTTGAAACGGTCTAGATCTGGTAAATATTCCGATGATTCTAGGATAGTTGCCACTGCAGTCAGATCTGCTGCCAATTTTTTATTACATGTATTCAATCGATTATATAGGTCAACATCCATATAAACATCATCAAACGTATCTCCAATCTTTTTAATAGCTGATTCTAGATTTTTTTCTTCCAAAATATAATTTCTAAAACATGAAACTGCCAAGTCATTATTATAACTCATTTCTTTGTGGGGGATTACAGTATTAATATATTCACGGTTGGCACGGATGGTCTTGGAAATCTGTTCAGGAAGATTTATCGTCATCTTACTGGGTAATATTAAATATGCACAGATAAATGCAATAATAGCACCAATACCGACGTAAAAAAGCTTAGCAAGCGCATTCTCACATAAAAACCCTGTTGGGCAAATAAATACCACGAAAACAGAAAATGCCATAATAGAAAGGCCCATTTGGGTTTGATAGAACGTTCGAAATAAAACAAGCATCAAAAAACCAATCATGATAAGTAGGGAGTTGGGGAAGATTAATCCAATTAATATTGCTAATATAATAGCTATAAAATTAAATGAAACCCTTAAAATGAGGTTGTTGAGGGTACTAGTAACATCTGGTTTGAAGATGATTAAAATACCAATAATGATCCATATTATATCGGGGTCATGGACTAAATAGACTGTTAGAAGACCTAAACTAAGAGCTAAGGTGAATCTCAGAGCGTGGCGTATGTACATGTTATTAAGATTAAAATTTGCAGATAAAACATTTTTAAAGGAAGTACTAGCCAAATATGTCATATTTTTTTCTAAAGAAGGATATTCAGCTTGTAATAGTATATTAGTTCTTGTAAATATTTTTTGTATATCTTTAGATAAACGAACAACTGTATTTCCACTGGGATCGCTGGTTAATTTTTTTTCCATACTTTCTATTTTCTGATCCAATAATCCAAGGGGGACTGGGTTTGGATCTCTTTTTACACTGGAAGCTATTTCCTGGCTAGTTTTATTGGCAGTATCCATAAAATTCTGGAATAAATCACGAGATTTTCCTGATAATTTGATTAAAACAATTTTACTGTATTCTCTTAAGCCAACAAGAAAAGTTCCAACTTGGAATAGTTCATAATCCCTACGATCAATAGGCAAGTCTGATAATGCTTCACGTACTGATAAAACATGCTCCAGAGATGTTCTTGGTCTGAATGGTGAGGAAATCATGTTCAAAAGATCTTCTTTTCTTCCCAAGAACTTTGGTATGAAAAGAAAAGATCCAATCAAGTAGGCAAAAATTATGTAAAGTGCCAAGTCCCAAGTGGAAACCTCAGGGTTTACCAGCAGCACTGACAAGAAGTAGCCACTGAATATAAGGAATCCAAAAAGTCCCATTGTTTCGCTAAAAATGTACAGGGAAAGACTGAAAAATGCCCAAACAACCGCGAAAAATAGAAACACAGGCAAGCTGGTAAGGGCCAATGATGAACTAATAAAAGCTAAAAAAGTTATTAAAAATCCTATGAATGTTAGAGGAATAATCTTACGTAATGGGAATTGAACATCTATGAGTATAGTTGCTATAAGAGTGGTAAAAACTATTAATTTTATTCCCTGATCAAAACCGATAAATTTAGCTAATAAACAAGCTAAAACCATTAAAAAGATGGATTTAAGCGCATGTTTCCATGGTGGTTTACCAATGGGTTTTAAAAATCTTATTAAATTCCCCTTGAAACCTTTTTGTTCCAATTGCAGACCTCATTCTCTTTTCTTTTAAATTTTTTATAATTCCCTTTTCTTTTCTTAGTTATTATCCCAACAGAAACTGCCTAGATTTTTTTATTATTTGTGGATTGGTAATTTTCTTATTTATTTTTATCCAGCATTCCATGCTCCCCTAATACTTATCTCTAATAGGGATGATGATTTACACTATGCACTATTATGGCAGTTAAAATCCAATAACTTACATGGCAATTTTTATTATAATAATTGCATCAATCTATGGGGTGTATTGGAAATGGGTGAATATGCTGGATGATAAAATTTTCCAAAGGGCATTCTGGAACAAAAAGTGGAAACATTTAGATGTAAGGCTCCCAACCCAAAACACCTAGACACACAATGAATGATTTATTTACTGACAATGCGGGTGGAACATTTGAAGCATATTAGGGAGTTTTACTTATAGAACAGCAGAAAGAGAAGGTTAAAGGAAATTTGGTGATAAAATGGAAATAAAAAATACTATTTATTTTGAACTTGGTTTACTACAATTGTTGTATGGAATGTTTCATAATTCCCATATTTTGGTATTAAGTTAAAAATCGCAATTTGGCATTTTTAAAAAAATATAATATGAATCACAACATACATTTTTCGTATATTCTCATCTTTTTGAAAAAATTATTCCAGTTCACACAAGTTATAACAAGTATATCTTAGGGACAATGATTCAATTATGAAGAAAAAAAATCCAAATACTTTAAAATACATGCAAAAGGTTCAAAGAGGCATGAATCATTGGCGCAATAAAATAGGAAAACCTGAATTCAATCATAAAGATTTCAAAGTGGAACACGTTGATGTTACAATTCAAGGATTGGATCCTTCTTTCAATGATTATTGTATTGCAAACATTTCTGACATTCATTTAGGCCAATGGATTACACCTAAACATCTTGATGGAGTTATAGATATTCTCAATAAAGAAAACCCAGATTCTATAACCATAACTGGAGATTTTATTTCATATGTTTTGGATGATGTTGCCTGGGATCTCGAAAACTCGTTAAAAAGGTTAAAACCCAAGGATTCCACTATTGCAGTTTTAGGAAACCATGATCACTGGTTGGGTGCTGAAAAAATTCGCAAAATATTGAAAAGAAGCAATATAATTGATGTTAGCAACGATTTTTATACTATTTATCGTTATGACGCTCCACTCCATATAGCTGGTGTTGATAGTGTTATGTTGGGTATGAATCGGCTGGATATGGTTATGGAAAAACTTCCAGAAGAAGGTCCAGCCATACTCCTGGCACATGAACCAGATTTTGCAGATATAAGCTCTAGCACTGGACGATTCAGCCTTCAAATATCTGGTCATTCCCATGGTGGGCAGTTTCTCATCCCAGGTTTGGGAACCTTTGTCAGAGGGCCTCATTTTCTTAAATATCCTGTTGGGAAATATATGGTGGGGGATATGGTCCAGTACACCAGCCGGGGCTTGGGAACAAATGTGTTCTGGTTGAGGATAAACTGTGACCCTGAAATCACTATTTTTAATCTTAAATGTCCAGTTAAATAATTAATGGTTGGAATAGTCCTATGGAGTAGCCTAGATGGAAAATATGGAAAAATATGTTTTGGATTGGCAAGATAATGTTCAAGATCGTTCCCGGTTTTACTGGTTAGGCCGAATACTAGTTATGTGGATTGGAGGTTTCCTTGGTTTTTTAATTATTGACTATTTTTCGGTTGGTTTGCATTTCAGTAATCGGTATATGGCGTTTTTTGCCGCAGGATTCGTTGGACTTTTAAATATTTTATTCTGGCCCCTTCTGACAAAAATACTCTTACCATTCATGGTTTTCACTGTGGGGATAGGAGCTCTCTTACTAAATGGCTTTATAATATGGTTGGCCAGTAATTTTGTAGATGGTTTTACCATTGGAGGCCCAGCTTTAATACTCACTCCCATTGCAATGGCTGCTGTCACAACATTTTTATCAGCTATTTTAACCATTGATGATGATGCCACGTATTATCGTAGTGTTATTAGAAAAGTTAAAAAAGGAAAAATCAAACTTAAAGGAAAAAAAGGAGTTATATTCCTGGAAATAGATGGACTTTCTCTTAACGTATTAAACGAAGCTATTGAAAAAGGTTGTATGCCTACTCTCCAAAAATGGTTAGAGGAAGGAACTCATAAGGTTACTGGATGGGAAACTGATCTTTCAAGTCAGACTGGAGCTAGCCAAGCAGGCATATTACATGGAAATAACCAGGATATTCCTGCTTTTCGATGGGTTGAAAAGGATAAAAACAACAAAATAATGGTTTCAACCGGATTTTCTGATGCTCCCCTAATTGAAAAACGGATTTCTGATGGAAATGGTCTTTTAAAAAATAAGGGGGCCAGCAGAAGTAACCTTTTCTCTGGTGATGCTGCTGATGTTATTTTCACATATAGTCAACTGAAAAACTTGAAAAGGTTTTACACACGTGCATGGTATTATGTATATTCTTATCCTTCAAATTTCACTCGTATTGTGGCCCTATTCTGTTGGGATGTTTTCATGGATTTTGCTTCTCAATTTGTACACTGGGTAATAAATAAAAAACCTCGTATAAGGCGAGGTTTTATTTATCCATTTGTAAGAGCTGGGGCTAACGTTTTTTTACGTGAAATAACTACTGCAGTTCTTATTGGGGATATGTTAGAAGGTGAAATTGATGTTGCTTATGTAACTTATCTTGGCTATGATGAAATAGCTCATCATTCGGGAGTTAGAGACTGGGATGCTTTTTATGCCCTTAAAAAATTAGACAGGCAAGTGCATCGTTTGGAAAATGCTAAAAAATATGCGCCACGTCCTTATGAATTAGTGGTGCAGTCTGATCATGGCCAAACCAATGGTGCAACCTTCTTGCAGAGGTATGGGTTGACTTTAGAAGATTTAGTCAGAAACTTAATGCCTCCAGATACTACCATCTATAGTGAACTTTCCTCAAATGAAGACCATTTCGGGCAAATGATTCAAAATCCCATTGAGGATAGTAAACAGTATATTAAAGTTAAAAGTGAAATGGTGGCAGATGAAACTAAGTATTTTTTTGATAAAGCTGTGGAAAAGATTGATAACTCTCCTTCGTTAAAAGAAAAGGTTTTAACTTACTTGCAACGTCATAATAATAGTAAAATTCCTGAAAAAACGCCATCATCTAGCGAAGCTCAAGTTATTGTCCTTGCATCAGGAAATTTGGGATTAATTTATCTCACAGAACACGTTGAAAGACTAAATTTTGAACAAATAAAGATTTTTTATCCAGATTTAATTCCAGGTCTGGTTCAACATGAAGGTGTGGGATTTATAATGGTAAGGTCTCAAGAGTTCGGTCCAATGGCAATGGGAAGTAAAGGTGTACACTTTCTTAAAGACGGCACAATTGAAGGTGAAGACCCCTTAACTGTTTTTGGACCAAGAGCAGATATTCATCTTTCCCGTACCGATAGTTTTAAATATGCTCCAGATATTTTGGTTAACAGCTTTTACGATCCTGCAACTAATGAAGTGGCTGCTTTTGAAGAGCTGGTGGGTAGTCATGGTGGTTTAGGTGGTGAACAAAACCAACCATTCATTTTACACCCTTCTGGTTGGGATATGGGATCTGAAAAGATAATCGGCGCAGAAAACTTATATAAGGTGCTCAAAAATCAGTTAGACAAACTATAATAATTATTCAATTTTTTCGAATAGAAACAAAAATATAACATATTCTTGAAAAAATCGATTATTCAGATGGATTGATAGTAAGAATTAAAGAAATTAAGTGCTAAAAAAAATGGAGGGGAATTATTTTCCTTCAGTTATGGGTATTTTCCACAGATAACCTACTTTTTTCCCGTTTAATTGTTTATTTTTACCTTTCTTTTTGGAAAATTGGGCTTCAGACCCTTCCCATGATTCAACGTTTTCATCAAGGTATTTGGCTATTTCATCACTATATTTTTTGGTTCCAATGGTGTAAATATCACTCTTGTTACGAATATAGCTAATTCCATCACCTTTTTCTTCCATGACCTTTGATATTTTCATAATTTTTTTGTAAAAATCTACAGACATTATTTATTTCTCCTTTTGTTCTTGGGTTAGTTTATTATTCATGAATCTAATTACGGATTTTTTGGAATTTTTAAGTTAAATAATCGTTAATCCATTTATCTTTAAACTCTGAAATTTCTATGCATATAAAAAATAAAAATGTGAAAAATAGAAACTATATTTCACACGCTATTTACTTAAAGGATTATTAAAGTGTAACACCCATATCCAACTGTTCTGTAAGTTCTTTGTATCGGTTACGAATAGTTACTTCTGTCACTCCTGCTATGTCTGCCACATCACGTTGGGTTTTTCTTTCACCCAGTAATACTGAGGCAATGTAGAGTGCTGCGGCAGCGACTCCTGTTGGCCCTCTTCCAGAAGTTAAACCTTTTTCCATGGCTTTTTCTATGATTTCTATGGCTTTTGATTGCACTTCTCCTGAAAGATTCAATTCGCTGGCAAAACGGGGCACATAGTCAACTGGGCTAGTTGGCGGTAGTTTGATATTGAGTTCTCTGGTAAGGAAACGATAAGTTCTACCTACTTCTTTCTTACTAACTCTGGATACTTCTGCAATTTCATCAAGGGTTCGGGGGACATTACACCTTCTGCAAGCTGCATAAAGAGATGCTGCTACCACGCCTTCAATGCTACGTCCTCTAATGAGTTTGTTTTCTACTGCATTACGATACACTACGGATGCAGCTTCTCTGACACTTCGTGGAAGTCCCAGTCTAGAAGAGTCACGGTCAAGTTCAGACAGTGCAAAGGCTAAGTTTCGTTCGGTTGCACCAGATATCCTAATTTTTCTTTGCCATTTTCGCAGACGATACCACTGCGCTCTGTTCCTGGCGGGGATGTCCCTTCCATAGATATCTTTGTTCCGCCAGTCGATCATGGTGGAAAGACCCTTATCGTGAATTGTGTAAGTGATGGGCGCACCTACCCTTGTTCTTTTATCACGTTGTTCATGGTCAAAAGCCCTCCATTCTGGTCCCATATCCACCAGGTTGTCATCAATTACCAGGCCACAGGCACCGCATACGATCTCGCCACGTTCATGATCATTTATAAGTTTTTCAGATTCACATTCTGGACATTTTGTCTCGATTTTTTCAATCTCGGACATGTCCTGTTTCATCTGTTCTTTTCCCGAAACTTCAGTCTTTTTGGTCATTTCGGGAACGTTTTCAATTAATTCTTCTTTCGTTTCCGTCGCCCCCATTTCTTCTTGGCTTGTTTAGGTACATAAATACTATCTCCAACTCTGTTTTCAAAGTTTTTAGAATTTTTTGCATCAATCTTTACTGAGATGTAAGGATCCTTAGTTGGTCCGAAAACGTCGTGAATAAAACCTATTTTCTTTTTACGAGAGTTAAAAACAGACAACCCCAATGCGGGGGTTTGATGTGATCGGAGTATAATTCGCCCTCGGTTAGACAGATGCAGTATATTCCCAAGTTTCTTCATGCACTAAAACCGAAAATCTTATATACTAATATTCTTACAGAACTACTATATAAATATTTCGATAGATTTATAAAAAAGATCATATTATATCTAAAATGCATCATGTTCAGTTAATTGTTTAATGGTGTGAAATTATTTTTGTTTTTGACTTTTTGACCATAATAGAGGGCTGCAATGGCGCCAATTATTGTGGGAACAATATAACTGGCTAAACGATCGATGAGGCTGGCAGCCATTACTACATCTGCTGAAACTCCCACAACAGCAAAAAGAGCGATTAATGTTCCTTCTCTTATGCCCCAAGCTCCTGGAAGGAGGGGTAAGAGGGAAATCAGGATTCCAATAGTGTATATAATCACCAATGGTACTAATGGAGGATATACTCCCAAAGCCCCAAAACATACATACATCCTTAACATATCTAAACCCCACATTGCAAAAGAGAGGAGAAAAGCTACCAAAAATACATCGCGATCTTTTAGGGCTGTTAAAAATCCAGTGGAAAAACGATTTATATAAACAACTATTTTTTCTCGAATTTCATTAAAGGAGATATCTTGTTTAGTTAATCTGATAACCGTTGGATAGATTGATTTAGCAATAGAAATTATTATTTTCTGGGTCATTTCTTTACGGAGCCCTGCATAAATTAATATGCCAAATAAAGAGATAGAAAAGATGATCATTACAATAACTAAGACTTGGGTAACAGGGGGTATTTTCCAAGAAAGCACAAATAGTGCGGCGATAATTGATATTAGTATGAATGGGAGAAATTCAAAAACTCGATCCGCGGTAGATGTTGCAAAACCAATTTCAAATGGTGTACCTTCGATTTCTTTTAAAAGATAGGCTCTAAGTGGTTCTCCTCCTGCAGCACTTGGTGTAACATTGTTTCCAAACAAGCTAGCCAAAAGCATCATGTAAAGTGTTCTAAATTTAGGGGCGGTATCCACCACATCCAGTATCATTTTCCACCGAGCAGTCCAAACTAGCGTTATTATGGCTTCTATAATAAAATTAAATATTATCCATTCGGATTTAGCTTTTTTTAAAGTTGTAATAACTTCATCAAAGCCAATTAGGAAAGTCATTGCAAAAATCAAAAAAGCAGCCACTGCAAATGTGGTTAATATTTTCCATTTATATTTTCTAATAACTTTGTACGTGTCTTGCATAAACACCTCAAAAGATTCTAAGTCTTCATTAAAAAGAATTTCGGCAACAATCACTCTGTGCTATATTAAATAAAGTTAAGTTGAAAAATTAAACTCAATTCATTACATGATAAATTGATTAGATAAATCAAATACTTAAAATATCCGATAAAAACGCGCCTTCTTCAAGTTGGCTGAGAATTTCATCTTCATTCATTTTAATTTTAACTGCCTCTTCAATTACATTATCAACTAGTTCTTTATCTATTACAACCACTCCGCAGTCATCTCCAAAAATCCAGTCCCCAGGTTTAACTTTTACCCCACTACACTCAAGATTGATGTTGGTTTCCCCATTAGCTTTTGGTTCTCCTGCATTAGGAACTATTGCACGTGAAAAAACAGGGTAATCAAGATTATAAACCGCTTCTATATCTCTCATAGCCCCAAAGATAACGGTGCCACCAAGGCCTCGTTTTTGGGAGTACTTAGAGAAAAGTTCACCCCACACTGCAATTTCATCCCCATCGCAAGATATAAAAATAATATCATTTTTTTGGGCATTTTCGATGGCCTTAAGCGGGGTTCCCCAATCATTTTGTTTAGTTTTAACAGTAACAACCCTACCATTAATTTTCAAATTCTTTTTAATTGGTTTAACCCCTTGAATAACTCCATATTTTCCAGTTAAATTCTTCAAAGCATCTGAGATCTGGGAAGTGGTTACATCGACATTTTCCGTTGTAACATCAGTTGGGTCATGATATTTTTTGGATGAGAACTTTTTTAATAGATAATCAGTGGAAACTTCAATTTTTCCAGTCATAAAATCAGTCCTGAGGTGTGGTTACTTCTTCAACCATTGTTTTCCCTGCCACAACCTCGTCAACACTGTGTATGGAGCCACCGTACTGTTCAATAGCTTGACTAATTTCCTCAAAGTTTAAATCATTACCTTGCATGGTGACTTTAATGTTCTCAGTTTCCTTGTCAATTTCCATTAAGGTAATATTAACTCCTTCTACACCACTTACTCCGCTTAAAAATTTAGCAAAATAAGGTATTGTTGGTTCATGTGGTTTTAAAATATCTAAAACTATTCGAATAAGACCTTCTGCCAATCTTAGGCCCTCCAGTATGTTATAACATCTATATTCACTTACATTATTATGTATAATTCATATATAAATTTTTTATTCAAGCATCACAAATCACGATACCTACAGAAAACACAATTAATAATCATGAAGACATATTGCAAAGTGCTCGACAGTTTTTTGCTTCTTTTAATCAGTAGTTAAATCTCTATAAATTTTTTCTGTTATTTTTTTGTTTAAAACAATTTAAGTGGGAAAGATGAATGTTTTAATAACTTCAATTTTATATAGGAGATAATGTATAATATTTATTAGATACTTACTTAGCACCATCAATAGGGCTTATCATGAGTTTTATAAAGTTGTCTAGTGTGATCGAAGAGCTTAAGATCTGTGTGGAACAAGGAATCCCGGTTCTAATTGAAGGCCGAAAGGATGAAAATGCCTTAAAAGAGTTGGGGATAAATGGAAATTTTTTAAAAGTTTCGGGATCAGGACTTAAACTATTCGAGATCGCAGAGATAGCAACTCAATCATCATCACGAGTGGTCATACTAACTGACTTTGATCGAAAAGGCAATCAACTTGCCAAAAGACTTTCTGAAGATATTCAAAGTCTTGGTTCGCACCCTGACCTTAGTTTCAGGAGAACCATCATGGGTATTACCCGTCGCTTTATTAAGGATATTGAGAGCCTCCCTCGGCACCTGGAGCAACTGGAACTTCAAGAAAGCCCATCTGGTGGGCAATGGTATTACTATCATTAATAGTATTTCCAGATACTGATCTTCAGGCTGCATGTATGATAGCCTCATTTTATCAGTAGTATCTATACATTGATGGAGGCCCATAATATGGGAACTAAAGAAGAAATCAGTACAACTAAATATCTTATTCATGCTCAAATAAATGCTAACGGGATCGTTGAAAAACCGGACGTGGTGGGAGCCATATTCGGACAAACAGAAGGTCTTCTCAGTAACGATCTGGATTTAAGAGAACTACAAAAAACTGGCCGAATTGGCCGAATTAAAGTTAATATTAACTCAAAAGCAGGCAGATCCAAAGGAGAAATAGTTATCCCGTCCAGTTTGGACCGGGTGGAAACTGCTATTTTAGCTGCATCATTGGAGACCATAAACCGAGTTGGACCATGCGAAGCCTACATCCAAGTTAACAAAGTAGAAGATGTAAGGGCTGTAAAAAGAAGGAAAGTAGTGGACCGTGCTAAGGAACTTTACAAAGGAATGATGGAAGAAGTCACTCCTGAAAGCCTCAAAATGATTGAAGAAGTTAAAGAAGCCATGCGCATACACGAAATCACTGATTTTGGACATGATAAACTCCCAGCCGGTCCTAATGTAGCTTCTTCTGATGCAATACTTGTTGTGGAAGGACGCGCTGATGTTCTAAACTTACTTAGATACGGTGTTAAAAATGCAATAGCAGTTGAAGGAGTTAGCGTACCAAAAACTGTGGCTGAATTAACAAAGAAAAAGACCGTAACTGCATTTTTAGATGGAGATCGTGGCGGGGACCTTATTTTAAAGGAACTTCTCCAAGTAGGGGAACTAGATTATGTAACCAGAGCTCCCCGGGGTAAAGAAGTCGAAGATCTCACCAAAGATGAAGTTATGGTAGCTTTAAGGGATAAAATACCAGTGGAACAAATTTACCATGACATGGGGATAAAACTGGATAAACCTGAGAAAAAAGCAGCAGATAAAACTCCTGACAAGATCAAGTTACTTAAAGGAATACTGAAAGATGTGGAAGGTTCAGGAAACGCAGAAATCCTGGATGATGCTCTTAACATTCTTAAGGAAGTTAAAGTAGAATCCCTTTATGAAGAACTCAAAACTTTACAAAATGAAGGTGCATATGCAATTGTCTTTGATGGTGTTGTAAGTCAAAGGCTAATTGATATTGCCAAAGATAAAGGAGTAAAACAGATTGTTGCTGTTCGAATGAGTGAAGTGGTTAAAAAACCAAGTCCTCTGAAAATTATTACAGGCAGATAATCTATATATTTTTGCCAATAATTTTTTAGAATCTTTTCATAAAATGGCTGATCCAGAAATAATTTTGGATTAGCATTCTTTTTATTTATTATATTTGATATTAACTAATTAATATTAACTATTATTTTTCTTAATCTACTGTCAAAGTTATTATTATAAAAATTATCCTATTTTGTATATATTAGATGAAGAATGGAAAGATTTAATTATTTTATTAGAAATATTCTTATATACAGAGCCTAAAGTTGGTTTAAAATTATAAAAAATTAATTATTGATAATATGACCCATTATTCTAAGGGAAACTGGAAACTATCCCATGAAGATCCAAACAATTTTGAAAAATTGGAAGGTAAGACTTCTAATTACCCCAATGAGAAGAATTTTTTGGAAGTTTATGATCTTCTGGAAATGATGGAAGATTATCTTTTTGAATTGGAAATACGAAACTACTCCCATAATACCATCAAAACATACCGCTCTATAATCAGAAATTTTCACAATTTTTTGAAAGACGAAAAAGAACTAAAAAATGAAAAACAAGTTTTAAGGGGCTTCAAACGTTTCATACGCCATTTAAAGCGTGAAAAAAAAGTGTCACAAAATTATATCTACTTGGTTACAGTCGTGGTAAAAAAATTTTTCGAATTTGGGGGGGTTCACATCCTTGAAGAGGTGAAAACTCCAAAAAGAACCAAATCACTCCCTAAATCTCTTAATGAGGATGAAGTTAAAACCCTCATAAATGCTCTAGATAGTTACCATCCCATGGACTCAGATTCCCCATCATCTGAATCTTTAAAGCTCAGAAATAAACTTATATTGGCCCTCTTATATTCTTCTGGTTTGAGAGTATCTGAATTAGTCACTTTAGAACTTAACCACGTTGATATTGATGAAAGAACCATTCGAATCAGAGGTAAGGGTGAAAAAGACAGAATTGTCCTGTTTGATGATGCTACTCGTGAAATATTGGTAGAATATATTCAAAAACGATCTTGTGACAGTGAATATATTTTTGTCAATCGTAGAGGGAACCATCTTACCCCTCGTTATGTTCAAATGATGATAAAAGACTATGCTAGGGTTGCAGGCATAAAAAAGAAGGTAACTCCTCATATATTACGGCATTCCTTTGCCACACATTTGTTAAAAAATGGTGTGGATATCCGTGCTATTCAACAACTCTTAGGCCACTCTAACCTATCAACAACTCAAATATACACCAGTGTAGATATGGAAACACTCAAGAATGTTTATGATCGTGCTAAATTAGTTTAATAATGCTTTAACATTGTTATTATTAATATAAGTTAAATCATGGGATTTACGAGTAAAAACTTATTTTAAAATATGGCAATTTCAGGGTTACGTGCTTATAAAGATTATCAAAAGTACGGTTGATGAAGGTTTTGATGTTCCGGCATTTTATGTTTTGAATGCTTGGAATGGTTTTGATCTTTCAACGATCAGTTTCAACGAATCATTGCATAAATTATCTTTAAAATTATAAAAACGCAAGTGAGGTTCAAGTGTGGTTGTTTTGAACTGTTAATATTCAATTAAATATCCCTATAATATTTATAAGAAATTTAAAGCTTTTTAATTCATTTTTAGCGGTATTAGGGGGTATTCATCAAATATTAGTGCTGTTTCGTCTTTTTAAGGAATTCAACTTATTTATATTTTAACCATTGTGTGTTTTATGATTAGAGAATATGGTTTAAAAATAGAATTTAATTATTCTTTTATTAAATAAATATAAAAATATATTAATATAATATGGCTACCAAACATATCCTTATGTTGCTTACATTTTAATTATTCAATTGAGGTTGTATGGGTTTAATTTTTTTTCATGAAAAAATTAGAAAAATTTTATATGTTAATATCAATATAAGATATCTAAACTCGATATCTAAATTAAATATCGAAAATAGATATCAAAATAGTAGGGGTACAGAATTTATGTTAAATAGAAAATTCTTCCTGGGATTTATTAGGATTCACATTCTTTATCGTGCAAGTAAAAAAGAAATTTACGGAGTTCAAATGATTGATGAACTTAAAAAATTAGGTTACCAAGTGAGTCCTGGTACAATCTATCCAATTTTACATTCTCTCGAAAAGGAAGGCTTTTTGAAAAGTAGGAAAAAAAATGTTCGTGGAAAAATAAGGAAATATTATAAAATAACCGTCAATGGTGAAAAATTACTACAGGATTCTCGTAAAAAAATCAAAAAACTAATAAATGAAGTAATAATTCAATAAAAGATGGACTCATTACAATAATGCACCTTATCGTGTTGTAATAATGCGTATTAGTGAATTAGTGAATGGAGTTATGACCAATTAAAAATAATTCTGCTACGTTCAATGGGGGAAAATGCACTTAAAATAATATTTTTACTTTAAATATTTTTCAATTCAATAAATATATTATTATTAATACAATGGGAATGTATGGTGAATTTAAAATCGATAATTAGATAGATGCAATTGAATGATACAATTTTGGACCAGAATTTTCTTGTAAATCCGATTTGTTAAATTTTCTTTAATTTTTTCCATTTTTCAATTTAAATCTTTTAATGCAGGTAATTTAAACTTAGGATAAGTATATATTAATCATTGAATCTAAGTAGTAAAGGAGATTTATAAAGCTTTATTAAAAGTTGCAATGATTTTTTAAACATTTGAATTATTAAGTGATTAAAGCAGCCATATTAGCATATCTGCTATTTAAATTCTTGAAGATATAATTAAATGACTTAATAAATTTGAAACACAATAAAACTGTTAAACATGCATGGGAGTGATAAAATGGAAATCAGTATTGAAAATTATTTTCAGAAAAGATACTCGCTTTTCGCATGGCGTTCTAATACTTCACTGGTAAATAAGGTGTTCATGGCCTTTTTCATGGCATGCATAACTGGAATCATGGCACAAGTTATAATACCCTTACCTTGGACTCCTGTACCCATCACTGCTCAAACCTTCGCTGTTTTAATGGCAGGTGTGGTTTTGGGACGTTGGTGGGGTGGAATCAGCCTACTTATTTATTTGACAATAGGTTTATTAGGCGTGCCCTGGTTTGCTGGGTTAACCGGGGGTTACAGCATCTTTTTAGGATCAACTGGCGGATACTTTATTGGCTTTGTTCTAGCTGCACTTTTCTTGGGTCACTTCACTGATAAATACACTGAATCCCGTAACTTCCATTCAATGCTGGGATTAATTTCCCTGGCCAATTTCGCTCTAATTTATATTCCTGGACTTTTAGGATTGGGATTATGGATGTACATAGTTGAAGGAAGCTTTCCTACAGTTTTAACATTATTAAGCATGGGGTTTTTACCATTTGTTTTGGGTGACTTGGTGAAAATAGGCGGAGCAGTTGCTCTTACTAAAGCCATAACTCCTAAAGAAGAATATTAAAACCTAGAACTTATCAGAGGTTTTTTGTTCATGGTTAAAAACGTCGAAAATGGCGTTGGTTCTAAGCCTTTAAGGATCAGGGCCCACCACCTTCTCTGCATTCAGGGATTCCAGGGATTTGGTTACAGTAAAGAATTCACCGATAACATGGCTAAAATTACTGAACAAATCCTAAAAAACCCTTTTTCTTTTATTAAAATTGTAAATGGTGCTGATTTAATCTGTGAATGTTGTCCTCATAATAATAAAGGGATATGCAATGCTGAGTCATCATCCCCTAATAGTGTTATGTTTTTGGATTCATTAGTACTCCAAAACTTAAAAATTGAAGAAGGATCAATTGTTTCTGCTTCACAGATTTCATTGATTACTAAAAATTTAGATGGGCAGACAGTTAATGAAATATGTGGAAATTGTTCCTGGCGATCAAAATGCCTTTTTTTTCAAGAAAAAAGATTTTAATCTCCTTATAGTATTAATTAACATCTAACTATTTTTTCAACATTTTATATTTTGGATTTTTTTGTAATTCTGTAGTGTTGAAATAAAACATTTAGTGAATAGTGGGAGAGGGAAAAAATGGAATATGATCACCACTAGTTTATGATTAAAGCTCGGAAAGGGGATTTTAAAAGTTCGAATGATGAGAATTTCTGTTGGCACTGTACTGATGAAATAGTGAAATCATCAGCTTGGTCATAACAGTGGGATGAATATAACATTTTTCGGATGTTATATTTTCAAAAATTTAAAGACAAGGCTATGTTTGGTGCACCATTTCTTCACTAAATCTTCCGTAAATTTTAATATTCTTTGGATCTAAATATTTAGTGTAGTAGTAATGATGTATTTAGGTGCCAATAATTGTAATCACAAAAACAGGGGGAATGACAATGGTGAAATGGGGACCGGTAGTTGTAGGTTTTATTTTAGCTCTAGTTCTTGGCAATTTATTTGGAATATATGTTAATGAATATTGGGGTGTTAACCTTGGATTATTTATATCAGGATTTATAGTTGGATACTGGGTCCATGAAGGCATAATCGGGGGATTGTGGAATGCAACAGTTGCTGGTTCATTTGGATCCATTGTTTTGGCAATATTACTCATAATTGGGGGAACTATTTTTGCTGGGCTTGCTGGTTTTGCAGCAGGTTTAACAACCGGCATAACAATTTTAATTGCTTCATTAATTGTTAACATAGTTTTAATGGGTGTCGGCGGAGCTATTGGAGGTTTATTAAGTGGAAAAAGTTAAAAAACTAGATTTTTCTTTTTTTTGTCATGATGTTTTATGAATTTAAAATATTGGTTTAAAATTTGATTAAAGATTATCCAAGCATTCATCTAACAAAATTTGGGCATCATCATTTTCAGGGTTAATAATTAGAACTTTTCTAAAACACTGCATTGCTTTTTCAAAATGGTTTAATTCCATGAACGCAACGCCTTTATTACTTAAAAAAACTTCATTTTCTGGTTCGAGAGAAAGTGCACTATTATAACATTCTAATGCTTCTTTAAAACGATTTAACTCCATCAATGCGTTTCCTTTTCGATTCCAAGTGGAAGCATCAGGATCACTTTCTAAACAAAGCTCTAAAGAGCGATCATAACATTCTAACGCATCTTCTGCACGATCAATTTGGGTTAAAAGGTTTCCTTTGGCATTCCAAGCCTCACTGTTATCTGGATTCAATTTTAAAATTTGATCGTAACATTCCAGTGCTTTATCGTACTGTTCTAACATTTCAAAAATAAAACCTCTCCAATATAAGACCACTAAATTGCTATCATTAATTTCCATAGCTTTGTCACTAGCTTTAAGTGCATCTATTGGTTTATTTGAATTTAAAAGAGCTATTGCTTTGTTATTCCAGATATATTCATTATTTGGTTCTTTAATTAAGGCTTGATCATAGCATTTTAGAGCTTCATTAAATTCTCCCAATCGTGAAAGATTGTCTCCTTTTTTATTTAAAAGATAAACATCATTAGGGTCAATTTTTAAGGCTGCAGTGTAACATATCACTGATTTATCAAATTTTCCAATATCAAAAAAAATATCGGCTCTTTTGGTGATCATGGCTTTTTCATTGATCTGAGTTCCTTCCCACTCTTCAATAGGTAGTTTGAAAAACCTTATCACTTGATAAAGTGATTCATCATTAACATGTTCAGGATACATCTTCCGGAACTCAGATTCTAATTCCGAAGCATTTTTAAAACCTTCTTCACGGGCCAACGCATCGTTTTGAATCAGATCAGCGAACTTAACTACTTCTACATCTGTCACTTCTGCTTCAAAAAGCTTTTCCCGTTCCTTGGATACTAAATTCCAGTAGCAATGAAGACGATCCCCTGGTGATAATGGGGTTTTCCAGATCTTTCTTATGGTGGTTGTTTTGTCACCGGTTATTAAACCCAAGTGGCGGCTTCCAAATAACAAGATTGGTATTTAACACCCTCCGATTTGATGATTAGATAAATTGAGTAGGATATGAACAATATTTGAATAGTAAATGTTTACGATGGTACGAATTTGTAAGATAAATTCACAGATAATTTAATCTTCTTCTATTTTATTTATAGATTCATGGAAACAAAGTTCCACTTTTCATATTTACTTGAATTATTTCCCCATCAAATTCAGCAGTTTGAATCTTAAAATTTCTGAAAATGGGTTTGTTTTTACGGTGATATCATCTACTTGTAGGGATTTCACACCATTTTATCATTCTAATATGCTTTGCAAGATGTTAATAAACTTCTCATCTTCTTTTATCGTTGCGACACTTACTCTAATCCAGTAATCATCTAATCCGCGGAAAGAACTACAATCTCTAACAATTATACCATTTTGCATTAGTTTTTCAGTGATTTGTTTGGAATTCATTCCAGTATTGAGAACGTTAACTAATATATAATTGGCAAATGACTTAAAAACTTTCAATTCAGGAAATTTCAACATTTCATTATATAAAAATTCTCGACTTTCAATAGATAATTCGGTGGACTCTTTAAGGTAGTCTGGATCATCTAAAGTGGCTGATGCTGCTATATGAGATAGTTTTATAAGGCTGAAAACAGGTTTAACTCGGTGCATGTATTCTATGAATTTTTCTTGACCTATCCCATAACCGATCCTCATACCAGCAAGTCCCATTACCTTAGAAAAAGTTCTAAGTATAAAAAGATTATCATACTCCTCTAGAAGGTTTACATTGTTTTTACCTGAAAACTCCCAGTATGCTTCGTCTACAACTACCAGAGCATCAGTACTTTCAAGAATGGTTCTAATATCTTTTTGTTCAATTAATCCACCAGTTGGATTGTTAGGCGTGCACAAAAAAATTACTTTTGTCTTTGTAGATATGGCTTTTAATACAGATTTAACATCTAAACAGTTTTTTTCAACATTCCATCTAGCATAAATTGGGGTAGCTCCGTATATGCTGAATGTAAATTCATAGTACATGTAGGTGGGTGAATGTACAATGTATTCATCACCAGGTTCAATCAAGGTCTTAGCCAGAACATCAAGGATTTCATCGGCACCATCTCCTCCAACAATAATTTGTTCAGGGTTTACACCGGAATACGATGCTATTTTATTTTTTAAATCATCAATATTAGATTCAGGATAAGTATTTATCAAATGAAGACTTTTTTCGAGGGTTTTAATAGCATGGGGTGACGGACCAAGAGGGTTTTCATTGGAACCCATTCTGATTATATTGGCAGGATCCAGACCATAAGCACGAGCCAAATCATCATTTGATCTTCCGGGGACATATGGATCAAGTTCCATTACTGTTTTTTTTATTTTTACCATTAAATCAATCCTTCTTTGATAATATTCAAATCCATTCATTTAGACTTATTTTTATCCTCAATCCTTGTTTTAATTGCAAGTTTCGAATAACGTAAAGCATTATCTTTGATCTTCTGAAATTCACTGTTTTCGAGTTCTCGCACTACTCTAGCAGGCACACCCATTATCAAGCTAGATTCTGGGAAGATCTTTCCTTCAGTTACCACAGCACCCGCAGCAACAATACTATTTTTCTTGATGTGACTGCCATTAAGAACTGTTGCATTCATACCAACAACACAGTTATCCTCAACTTTACAACCATGAAGTACTGCGGAGTGCCCCACAGAAACATAATTTCCTAATTCAAGCGGAAAACCTTGTGAAGAGTGTAAAACACAGTTATCTTGGACATTAGAATAATTTCCAATTGTTATGGTTTCAATATCTCCCCTAATCACAGCATTATACCATACTGAGGATTTATGACCCATAAAAACCTTGCCGATAATGTGGGCTCCGGGAAAAATTGTAACAGTACGATCTATCATATCCAAATTTATGTTTTCTAATCATAAAAACATTTCATAAGGAAAACAATTTATATAAAACCATTAAAAACCTTCTAAAATAAAAATAACAGAAATAAATTAAGAAAAATTTCTTAAAACCATTATTTTAGGTGAATCATTTTTTTTCTTTTATTTCCTGGGTTTGATGATGTATAACAACTTTATTATTGGGTATGTCTCGGTAAATTATGGCACCAGAGCCTATTGATGAATTTAAACCAACAGTAACTCCTGGATTGAAACTGGAATTGATGCCAGTTTTAACTCCATCCGCAAATATAACTCCCATTTTACGTCGTCCACTGTCAATTCTTTTACCTTTAACTGTAACTTTAATACCCTCATCGTCGAAACGCAAGTTGGCAATATTTGTACCGGCAGCAATGTTACAATTAGCCCCAATAATGGAGTCACCAACGTACGATAGGTGATTTACATTAGTTCCATCCATGATTATAGAGTTTTTAATTTCAACAGCATTGCCTACATTTACTCCATCGCCAATGGAGGTATGCCTACGCAAGAATGTGTTGGGCCCAACATCACAGTTGGCTCCAATATAAACAGGACCCATAATATAGGTGCCTGAACGAATGATGCTGCCTTTTTTCAGTATGATCGGTCCATGAATAGTAACTCCCTCTTCAATTTCTCCTTCAATTATGGATTCTGAGACTTCCAGATAATGTTCATTTAATTCCAAAAATTCCCAAGGTCTTCCAACATCAATCCATTTATCATGGGAAATTAGACCTAAAACTTTTTTGCCCTGACTTATCTGGATTTTGAGAGAATCTGTTATTTCAAATTCTCCTCGTTCAGATTTTTCAGTCTTTTTTATGGCTTGGAATATGTTACGGTCAAAAAGGTATATGCCAGCGTTGATAAGGTCACTGGGAGCATCTTCAATGGGGGGTTTTTCAATTATGTCTTTAATATAGTCTCCTTCCAGTTTAACAACACCAAATGAGGAAGGATCATCCACTTTTGTGAGTACTAGGATTGATTGGGCTTGAGATTCATTATATCGATTAATTAAATTTTTTATTAGTTTGTTTTCTAATATTATATCTCCATTAGTCACTATGATTGCTTCATCATCTTTATTCATAGTATCTGCAACTTGTCCAATGGCGTGTGCAGTTCCCAAACGTTCTTCTTGAGTGACGTAGTCAATATTTACTCCAAAGTCACTTCCATTTTTAAAATGCTCTTCAACAGATTCTTTTTGGTAACCAACTACCATGGTGATGTTTTTTATACCTGCATCCCTTAATGCCTCCACATTATATTCTAAGAGAGGTTTTCCACCCACGGGGAGCATTGTTTTTGGTCTGGTGAGTGTCAAGGGTCTCATTCTAGTCCCTTCACCGGCAGTAAGTATCACAGCTCTCATATGACTTCCTCTATTAATTTCTAACCCACTTAATTCAATTATAATTATATATTGATCAGATAAAAAATTTAGGTTTTACAGTAATTTTTTAATGAACCTTGCAGACTTCTCATGTATCATTCTAGCTTTTTCTTCCGTTTTCCCCTCTAAAGTAATTCTAATAAACGATTCAGTACCAGATGGCCTTACAAGAACCCAACTACCATCAGCAAAAGATATTCTAACCCCATCTTTAAGGTTAATGTCCATCACATCATCGAAGATTAGAGATAGTTCAGATTCTGCCTTTTTCATTATGATTTCTTTTTGATCGTTATGACAATCAATTTTATCTCTAATAGTAGGGTAACTTGGAATCTCGTCTAAAAGTTTTGATAGAGGTCCTTTACTCTGAACCAGTTCAATTACTCTTAATGCAGATAAAATACCGTCTGGACACATACAAAACTCGGGATGTATCCATGTTCCTGATGGTTCACCTCCAAATGTGGCATTTATTTTGTGAATCATCTCTGCAACATGGACATCACCCACTTTGGTTCTTTCTACACTGCCTCCAACTTTTTCCATGGCATTATCAACACATACTGAGGCATCTACAGTAGTAACTACGCATCCACCGATATTTCCTGATATTAGGGCTAATAATTTATCAAAATCGGCCATTTCTCCTTTTTCATCTACTGCTACCATTCTGTCTGCATCACCATCATGCGCTATTCCTAAATCAGCTCCCACGGCCTTCACCACATTCATCAATTCTTGCAAATTAGCAGCAGAGGGTTCTGGCTTCCTCCCAGGGAAAAAACCATCAGGTTGAGCATTTAAACTCACTACTTGACAACCAGCTTTTCTAAGGATTAAAGGTGAAAGATAACTAGCAGCACCGTTGGCACAATCAACAACAACTTTAAGATCGGTTTGGAGATTCAATAAGTTGAGAATATCTTTGATATAATCATTAATAACGTAACTAATATCTTCAATTTTTCCAATATCTTGCCAAGAAACATTAATAAAATTCTTTTGGTGTATTATTTTTTCGATTATCCTTTCTTGCTTCTGAAGATAAGCCATACCATCTGGATTCCATAGTTTAATCCCATTATCTGGGGATTGGTTGTGGGAGGCAGTAATCATTACTCCAGCATTGGCCCCCAGCTTCATGGTAGCATACCCAACCACTGGTGTGGGAACCATTCCCAAAGTCAAAACATTACAACCGCCTTGTAAGATACCGGAACTGACAGCTCTTTCTAGCATCTGGTTAGAAGTTCGGGTGTCATATCCTATTACTACATTATTTCCTTCACCTAAATAGGTTGAAATTGCTTTTCCAACATTTAAAGCAAGTTCTGGGGTTATTTCATCCCCTACTTTCCCCCTTATGCCAGAGGTGCCGAAGAGTTTAGGAATTTCAGTTTCCATAATCTAAGCCCCAAATTTCGAAGAACGATTCATAAGGTCCATCAGTATGTTCATAATATCACTACCTCTTATTCTGCAAAGTCCACCACTTGCAGTTGTTCTCTCATTGAATTTGTTCACATGGTCTACTCTTAGATTGGGGCCATTAATCACCAGTGGAACCGGATCTCCGGTGTGGTCCATTATGGAAATTGGGGTGGAATGATCAGCAGTTAGAATGAAATAAACATCTTTAATTTCCATTATTCTACCTACAACTTCATCTACCTTTTCTATAAATTCTAATTTCTCATTTAAATTCCCATCATGTCCAGCTTCATCTGCCCCATCTATGTTAATAAGGATAAAATCATAATGAAGTGAAGCAGTTTTTATAATACTATTGGCAATGTTATCTAAGTTGGTGTCAACTCCACCAGTTGCTCCTTCTACCTCGATGATATCCATGCCTGCTATTTTCCCAATCCCCTGAATAAGTCCAGTTTCAGCAATACACGCTGATTTAAGACCATATTTATCATTAAAAGGTTCTGCTTCAGGAACTGCGCCAGCACCTCTGGGTAATATGATATTTGCAGGGTTTTCTCCATTTTCAACACGTTTTATGTTCACGGGATGGTCTTTTAAAAGTTCGTAAGATTTTTCAACAATTTTGTTTAAAATTGCAGCAGTTGCATCGGCTTCAGGAGAACCATCCAAACCAAAAATTTTTAGAAATTTCTCTCCATCATGTTTGGGATCAGCATCAGAAACTTGATCTGATAAATTTTCTCCCCTTAATACTAAAACTGCCCTGTGACCTGTAGATTCTTTAAATATAACTTCAACATTTTCATCAAGTTTCATTGAATTAAGAACATTTGCTAACTCATCAGTACCATCTCTTACCCTTCCAGCTCTCCGGTCAGTGATTATTCCTGCTTCATTGGCAGTTGAAAAATTACATCTAAATGCAATATCTCCAGGCATTACATCTATTCCAACTCCAGCAGCTTCAAAAGGCCCTCTACCAGTGTAAACAGTGTAGGGATCATAGCCGAGTATTGATAGGTGAGCTGTATCACTTCCTGCACGTATACCTGGTTTTATTGGATCCATAATTCCATTAACTCCTAATTTGGCCATTAAATCCATGTTAGGTGTTTTTGCTGCTTCTAAAGGGGTTTTATTCCCTAATTCTTCAAGAGGACGATCTCCCATCCCATCAATTATCATTATGATTCCCTTCATTTTATCACCATAACAACCATACCATTACATTGCCCAGTAAAGCCCCAGTTAGGGTAGCAAGAAGATTCACATGTTCATTATTAAGATACCCTTTAATCTCTAACATGGCTCCCAGTATACTATCCACAAAACAACCAACAGATCCAGCTACTAATGCAATTGCTAGTGTTTTTGCAAGATCAGGATACACTCCCAGCATATAGGCAGCCAAACCAATTAACCCTGCTCCAAGAATTCCAGCTATGGTTCCAACAACTGAAATTCCCCCATCTGTACCTGGAGGAACTCTTTTAAAGTTGGTTATGAGTCTTGGAGTTGTGATCACTCCCACTTCGCTGGCCATAGTGTCAGCGGTAGCGGTGGCTATGGAACCTATAAATCCTGCGTAATTACCAAAAGCAGCCATTACAAATGCCACAATTCCATTCGATACTACATTTTTTAGGGTTCTAGTTCCTTCGTATACTCCAATCTCTTTTTTGTAATCGTTTTTGTATCTGGTGAATCCTACTCCCAGAATTAAAAATAAGAAAATTAAAAAAAGCCAGTTAACACCGGCAACAAATATGATGATCACACCCATTATGATCATAAAAATGGATCCCAAGAGATCCAGGGCTTTTTTTGCGTAGGTAATAAGCCCTATGATCACCAGGAGAACCACATATTCCCAGATAATCATCTGTCTCCCAGATCAGGATTTTTCTTCATCAACTACTTTGGTTTTTATGATTTCCACCCTTTTTAGGGGGTAAATTTTTTTGGTTTCATGGTAAACATAGGAGGCTAGTTTTCCACCTATAATTTCTTCCACCAGTTCAACAAAGTTTTTCTCAGCTGCAGCATCCCCCACTAGTTTTTCAATGGTTTCCCGTATGTAACGTTGTTGAGATGATTTAGCCCTTTTTATAGTGATTGTCAGGACGTGTACTTTCATTTTTTGACCGTCCTTGGTCTGGACACTAACTATGGAATCAATTCGGCTGGTTCCTCTCCGGATCATACTTCTTACATAGTCACTGGTGACTTGGTGGCCAATGAAACGAGTGGTGGCTGTATCTCCAGCAACTTCACTGATCTGAAATTTCAGTTTAACATACTGCTTGCTGAAATCACCGGTTAACTCTCTCATGGTTGATTCAACTCTTCTTTTGAGGAGCATATCAGGATCCCGGGCTGGAGTGGTGCCTATGTCAGCATCTCCGAATTCTTTAGGAGTAGTAATAGTGTACCATTTTTTGTCTTTCCATGTATCTCTTACTCTTCTACGTCTTGCTTTAGCCATACTAATCACTTATTATTTGTATTATTTGGTAAGATTCCGTAAGATTCTATATAGAACTCGCGGTTCTAGTATAAATTCAAAAAATCACAACCAGTCTAAAAGTTTAGAATCATTTATTATAAATCTCATTCATGGTTTATAAATATTGCCAAACTGTGAGTGAAGGATAAATCATTCCTTAGTAAGTTCTTTAAATCTGCATGATTTAATAGTGTTTCGTTCAATTTTCCACTTGCAACTACAAAAATACTAAATAATTGAAAAAACTATACTATGCCGATTTTATAATTCAGAAAAGTGCGGTTTTAGATGGGTTTACTCATGAATCTTTCATGATCTATGAAACGTTTCAGAACTTCCTCCACAGTACCTTCTTCCTCAACCAGCTTCAAATTCGCTTTTTTTATCCCATATTTGGCTTTCATCCCAGCTTGAGCTGCGATTATGATTTCACAGTCCTCCAGCAAACTGAGTCCCTTCTGCCATTGGTGTTTTTCTTCAGGGTCGATGTTAGTTTTAATGTATTTGATAAATTCTGGATCATTCCCATCCCACTGGTATATGGCAAATCCTTTAGCTCTACCAAAGTGATCTGCATTGATCTGGTCGGATGTTGCAACGGCAATCTTCATAATTTGATTCCTCCTATTTCATTAATGTTATATCCTATCAAGGATTTAATAGAACATCTATTAATAATGGTATAATTTCACAGACTTATCAACCTTAATCACGAATTTATGGTTTAAAACAGACAAAAACTGGTCTTTCATTAGCATCTTCATCCCATGACTGTTCTTGGTAGCCACCGTAGACCAGACACTTGAAACCCAGATTTTCCAAAGTTTTTTGAACATCATGTGTGGAAAAAACTCCAATTTGATGTTTATCAATCTCAAAATCTATTTTACCATCTTCTTTAATCAGAAATAAGAAATTAGCATCGAAAACTCCATTATATAGGCGACTTTGTGATATCCGGGCCAGTTGCAGATCTCCCTCAACCACTGCGTCAACAAACACCCGGCCTTCTTCCCAGTTCTCAGTACAAAATCCCAGATCAAATATAAGAACCCCTCCATGTTTTAAATGACCATAAAATCGTTTGAACGTTTTTTTAAGTTCATCCAAAGTGTTGTGATAGTTTATAGCCGAGAAAAGGCAGATAATAGTGTCAAACCTCTGTTGAAGATCAATTTTCCTCATATCTCCCTGAATGAATTCCATTTTAGGAACTTTTTTTCGGGCAATCTCCAGCATTTCAGGGTTTATATCCAATCCCAATATATTGAAATAATTTTGAAGATATTGGGTATGTCCCCCGGTCCCACAAGCCACATCCAGAAGATCCATTCCTTCCGATTTTTTGTATCGTTTTACAACCATTAAAATGAATTCTGATTCACCAGGATAATCCATCCACTGGTAGATAAGGTCGTAATAAAGGGCATATTTGCGGTAAAGTGCCTGTTCTGCCATTTTACCTTTTCTTCCTAATTTATTCTTCTTTTCTATTATTACCTTAACATATCAGTTCTAAGGCACTAACTTTATTATCCGCTAGTTTATCTTTTTTATGAGTTTAGCAATGTTGTATCCAAATCTACGGATGGTTTCCATACCATCTGTGTTTTCTTCCACTTGTCCGATTGATGTCCGAAGACCATGTTCCATTAGGTACTTCCAGGGACTATCATATCGTTAATGAAGAAGAACATTAGCATTTCCTGTAAGGTAGCTGTGTGTCCACCTCTACGGGCTACAGCAATGGGGCCTCCCACTTCCCAAGATAAGAAGTTTCCTGAGGACCGACTAAACATTCCAATCCTTTGCAGTGCGGACATTAAATCTCCGCGTGCAGTTCCAAAGTAAACTGGGGATCCAACAATGAAGCCACCTGAACCTTTTATCTTTTCAATAATCTCGTTTACACCATCATTCAGAGCACATTCATATATTTCTGAGCATTTTCCACAAGCAATGTAAGAACGGATTTCCATTTGCCTTATGGATATTATTTCAGTTTCAATACGTTTTCTTCTATAGTTTTTGCACATTCCTCCAAAACCTGCATTGTGTTACTTTCTTTACGGGGACTGGCGCACAATATTAGAACTTTCTTCATAATAGATTTCCTCGTTAAATTGAAACATTTTTTATCACTGATTGTATATCAATCAATTTTTCCAACAGGGGCTAAATAAATAGTAAATTCATCTTTACCATCTAAACGGAGCAAGTCATCCAAGTATTCCTGGTCATAGGCCCCTATGGCACAAGTACCAGCTCCAATAGCTTCACAAGCCAGATACAAATTCTGACCCACATGTCCGGCATCCATGGCTATAACTTTATGAGAATCTAAACCATAGCGCCATTCCATCCGGTAGGGAATAGCACTCCATATGAAGGTTACTGCGGATTTTCCTGCAAATATCTGCCCGAAAGTTCCTTTAATCATCTTTTCATTAAGATTTTCTTCCGAAAATTCAAAGAGCAGTTCATGAGTCAATGGAAGATAACGATATATTCCGGGTTCGATTTTTTCCCCGGATTCATCAGTTTCAACATTAAAAACCGCTAAGTATGTTTCAAGGGCGTGGCGACAACCAGCTGAGGGGACATTGCGGAAAGCATAATTTCCAGCATACATGCGGATTCCCTGAGTTGCCCATAATAGAAATGACAATTCTATGAGAGTTAGGGGGTTTTGATTATAATTCCTACGACTTTCTCTGTTTTTAATGGCTTCTGAAAGACTAGTGTTAAAAATTTTTTTCCAATCAGCAGTGATAAGTTCAATCCGGTTAGATTTCGCTGAATAAGGTTTCTCAATTGGAGGCGCTTTTATCCCCTTGCTCTGGTCTGTTTTAGAAAAATCTATAGTTTTCCTTATGGAGTCCTTTAAAAAGTAACGATATTGTTCCAGATTCATTTTCACACCGCTTAATATTTTCAATTTTTCTATAGATCGATTATTTTTTAAAATTATAGTAATGATTATTTGAGCTGGTTCTTTCTTAAGGTCTTTACAAATTCTCCAATACTCCTTATGGATGCTTCGGAACTTGGTAGATGAGAATGAAACATCTGCCAACAATGGAACATGTCTTGCCATACTTCTAAATTCACTTTCACTTCTTTCTCAACTGCAAGATCTCTGAAACGGTTTATGTCACATAAAAGAAGTTCTTTGCTACCTGCTTGGAGCATGAGGGGTGGAAAGCCTTCTAAATCTCCGTATATTGGTGATACCAAGGAATTTTTTGGATCCATGTCCTTTAAATAGAATTCCCGGAATTTGTCCAATTGTTCATGGTCGATCCAGTCCTTTACATCCTTCAAATGATTGTATACAACCGGAAATGTGAGGTCCACCACAGGAGACATGCAAACTGCACAAAAAGGCAAATCAAGCCCTTTTTTCTTTAATGCAAGCAGGGAGGAAAGTGTAAGATTACCCCCAAATGAAATGCCAGCCATTACTATGTCTTTACCTTGAAAACCTTCTTCAAGGAGCCATAAATATGATTGCAAGCAGTCTTCAACTGCGGCAGGGAAAATATTTTCTTCATTAAGTTGGTAATCAACGCTAAATACTGATAAACCAGTGTATTTGGATAACATCTGGCAGAGGTCTTGGTGACCATGGGTAGATCCCATGTTAAAACCACCACCATGGAAAAATAAGATAAGTTTTTCAGGACTGCTTTTGGGGGTTACAATCCAATATGACTGTGCAGGGGCGTCTTTTTCCTTCAGAATTTTTAAAGGTCCATCAGAACTGAAAGAAAGATAAAAATTATTAAAATAATTAGTGCCCTTTTTAAGATTACTTTTTTCCGGGATAAAATTGTTTTTTATAAGTTTTACAAGATTTTCAGCATTTTTATTCATTAAAAAATCCATCCTAAAATATATTCAAATTTTTAGGGTATTTTATAACAAATTAGGATTATTTATAATAATATTTGTTTGAATTATTCTTTAAGATTATGGTAAATGAATTAGATTTTCCATTTATATTTCTCATTTATAGTTCATTTACATTTTTTTTTATATGGCCATTTTTTCTTTTTCTCAATTTTCATGCCAATATGGTAAACATAGTTTACTTTTAGTAATGTTTATATAACATAATGTAAAGTATGTTATACGTGGTGAGGTCATGAATTTGAAAACTTTAGGAAATGCTTTAAAGATAACATCTGGATTTATCACCGCTTTATGGGTGGTAGGATTAATAGTAGGAAATATTTACTTAGTTGCTCTGGCTATTGTAATGCTAATTATAATAATTCCGGTTGTTTATGCTAAAAGGGATAAATTGGATGAAATGTTCAAGGGTAAAGATGATCTCATCATAGAAGATGAAAGAACGCGTTTAATATATGAAAAAGCATCAAACATGGCCTTAGGAATATCCTTGGCAATAATCATCTACGCGGGTGTAGTAATTGTGGCATTAAGAAACAGTTACCCTCAATTTACCCTAGTAGGATATACTTTATTTGCTGTGACAGCACTATTTTTAGTAATTTATTTCTTATCTACAGTTTATTATAAACGTAAATATTGATCAAAGCTAATTTGACCAAAAAAATATGAAATGAAATAATTAAAGGTGTTTTTGTGGATAATACTTCCAATATTGAAAGAACAGAATCCAAAGTCGAACTCAGAGTAATGAAAAAGAAAGCGCTTTTTTTTATAATTTTAACATTCTTTTTTAGCTATTTATTAGCTGCAACATACTATATATTGGGTGGCAGGATAAATAACATCGGATTTATTTATATGGCTATATTATACATGTTCATCCCAATGATTATGGTCATTATCCTTCAAAAATTCATTTACAAAGATTCATTGAAAATATTAGGCATAAATTTCAAAGTTAACCGATGGTGGATGATAGCATGGCTTTTACCACTATTTTTAGCATTGTTATCATTTGGGATTAGTTTAATAATGCCGGGTGTCCATTATTCGTCAGGTATGGAAGGATTCATAGCTAGATTTAGTGGATCTATGACTTCAGAACAATTAGAACTATTCAAAACACAAATTGCAAGTGCACCTTACCTAATTTTTATTTCTACCCTAATTCAAGGTTTAATATTTGGTCCAACCATTAACGCTGTGGCTGCGTTTGGTGAAGAGTTGGGATGGAGAGGTTTTTTACTAAAACAATGTAGTTATATGGATTTCTGGAAAATGTCTCTGGTAATTGGGATAATTTGGGGATTATGGCATGCTCCCATAATAATTCAGGGTTATAATTATCCTCAAAACCCAGTTATAGGCGTATTTATGATGATTGGTTTTTGTGTACTTTTCACTCCGCTAATTGCCTATGTCCGCATCCGTTCAGGATCAGTTATTGCCGCAGCTATTATGCATGGGTGCCTAAACGGAACAGCTGGATTATCTTTACTTTTCACCACAGGGGGCAGTGATTTAACTGTGGGTTCAACAGGACTGGCAGGTTTCATTGCAATGGCAATTGTTAACATTGGATTATTGACTTATGATAGGAAATATTCAAAAAAACCAGTAATGTAAGGTAACATTGTATAATAACTAAAAAAAAAATTAGCTCAGTAAATGATGTTTGATGGGGGTATGTAATGAAACAATTTTCTAAAATAAAGAAAAAGCAAATTATTTTGTATAAATGGTTTATTCACATGATAAATGCGTCTCCATTATTGCAGATATTTATCAAGTATCTTAAACACAGCATTATGAGGACTATTATAAGATGAAATAGCTTAATTAATTCAGTGAAGGAGTATGGCGGAACTATGGAAAATAAATTGAAGGTTTTTCGTGCAATGAATGATATTACACAAGAAGATCTGGCAAAGGCATTAGGAGTAACCAGACAAACAATTATCGCCATCGAAAAAAATAAGTACGATCCATCTCTTAAATTAGCTTTTAATATAGCTAAATATTTTAAAGTCCAAATTGAGGATATTTTTATCTATAACCCTGATTTGTGAACAATGTGATTATGGTGCCAATGAAAACATTCATTTCTTCCAAAGACAAAAATTAATTCTTGAAACTAATTTTCACGACCCGAATTTAATAAACAATTAGTAAGTATGGAACTAATAAAGAAAAAAAGTGAAATAAATAAAAAGAAGTTATATTGATCCTCTTTTTTCGGGAATTTCGCTACAAGAACTCTTTGGAACTAATTTTTTAGCTTCTTTGAGCTTAACACCCATTGTATCCAGCACTGCACGGCTATCAACTTTGGTATTAACACAGCCGTCCCTGAGTAGGGGCACCCCTTGGCATGAGAATTTGGAAAGCTTCATCATACCCAGATTAAGGTCCTGGAAGCAAGCCACACCAATAACGGCTTTGAACTTGTTTTGTTCCACAATTTTTTTTAGGAATGTGGAACCTGGAATGATAAATACAGTGTAACCCATCTTTTCTCCTTTTTCCTTTAAAACACCGATAACACAGCGTTTACAGTTTTCACAAGCTAAACCTGATGTTTCCAGTTTTGCTTCGCACTCCAAGTGTCTTAAACAGTGGGGTAATACTAATATTGTGTCTTTAGGTTCAATTTTTTTGAAATGTTTTTCATTGACTTTGTTTCGTACTTCTACACCAATATGATCAACAATTTTTCCGTCAACACCCATGCTTTCAGAGAATTTTTTGAAAAGTCCATAAAAAACATCCATGGTGAAAAGTAGTAGTTTAGGAAAAACAAGGCGGTCTTTTTCAATTAGCATTCGGCCTAGTATGAGGGTGACTGATAGAAGAATTAAGAGAAGAATTCCAGCTGCTAAAACAACTTGGCCAAATATCTGGTAAAATTCAGCGATAGTCATGTTATCATCAGTTAGTATCTTAATTAAAATTTCATTAAAATTCGGATAATATTAATGGTAAAAATACATAGTGTATAATGAATGTATTTTGATATTCTACATAAATTTTCTTGCTTATCTTATATTAATTTAGTTATTATTCCAGTTAATTTTAATATTAACAAAACTTAATTCTTCCAAATCATGCAACGAGGTAGAATTAAAGATAATTTTTGAAAAGAATTTCTCTAAAAATTGATTTTATCGATTTTGAAGTTTTTAAATGATCCATTGATCTGTATTCCTTCATTTGATGCTTTTATTTCAACTCCGGAAAGATCATCACAAGCACATAGTATGTTCTGTTCAGGATGGGTCCCTGGGGTGATGTTACAGTCCAAGCGAACTTTTTCCCCACAACTGGCAACCAGTGGTAGTCTTTGAGAGGTGGGATGATTTTCTGGCAAAACCACTAACGGAGATCCCAACTCTCTTAAAAGAAAAATCAGTGACCTAATTCCATTTTCGGCTACAGGGCCTGAATTAAAGGAAGAAACTGCAATAATATCTTTTTTTTCAAGAAAAATCACAATTTCTTCTTTGTCAGGGGTTCCTATGAATATGTGTCCGTTTTTGGCAAATTTAGCCACACCTACAGTTCCAGATTTTCCTTTCAAAAAAATAATTTCATCATCTTGGAGAGAAATTTTCTGCACCATAATCTTACTCTAGTTCCTCTACATTGTCAGATTGACATGCTGGGCACACTATTCTCCTTCCAATCCCTTTAAACTCATTATCACAATCCAAACATCGATATCTTTTGGTTTTAAGTTTTTTCATTTTAATATCAGCCATTGGGCCTCCAACTGAACACATTTTGCATCACCACTAGTTCTATGCTCTTGATATTATTTAATTTTTAGGATAATTTAAGGGCTATAAATAAAAGAAAAGTCATAAAAAAGGGGATTTTGGTGTTAACACACATTATTTATTCCATTAAATCCAATATAAGTCTGATTATAAAAAAACTATAAATATTTATTTTCAAGAAAGATTTTTTGTTAAGTTGGTGAGACTATTGAAAAACTTGATTTTTCCATTTTCAGCTATTGTTGGCCAAGAACGAGTTAAAAAAGCATTAGTTTTAAATGCAATTAACCCCTCAATTGGTGGGGTGTTAATAAAAGGTGATAAAGGAACTGGAAAGACCACTGCAGTACGTGCATTGGCAGATTTATTGCCCCCATTAAAAACTGTTAAAGGTTGCCCATTCAATTGTGATCCAGATGATTTCGAATCTCTCTGTGATTCATGCAAAAATATCGGATCAGAAGATATTCAAATCGAAAAAAAGAAAATGCGTGTGGTGGAACTTCCTTTAGGAGCCACCGAAGATAGAGTGGTTGGTTCTATCAACATTGAAAAAGCCCTAAAAGAAGGAATGAAAGCATTGGAACCAGGAATACTGGCAGATGCAAACCGCAACATACTTTATGTTGATGAAATTAATCTTCTGGACGATAATCTAGTAGACGTGCTTCTGGATGCTGCAGCCTACGGAATAAACACAGTCGAACGAGAAGGCATTTCTCTGGTCCATCCATCTAACTTTATACTGGTAGGGACTATGAATCCCGCAGAAGGAGAACTCAGACCTCAACTGTCTGATAGAATTGGGCTCCAAATCTCAGTTCAGAGTATTATGGACATTGAGGACCGTGTGAAAATCATGGAAAGAAGGGAAGCATTTGAAAAAGATCCCACCTCCTTCCGGAAGGAATTTCAAAAATATCAAGACCAGATATTGGACAACATAATCAAAGCCCGGAAGTTTTTAGATAAAGTAAATGTTTCACAAGAAACCATGAAAGTAATAGCCCAATTGTGTGTTGATATGGGTGTTGATGGACATAGAGCAGACATTGCCATTCTAAAAACTGCTAAAACCCTTGCCGCATATTACAAACATCAGGAAGTTGAATCTATTGATGTTGAGGAGGCAGCTGCCCTGGTTTTAGGTGAAAGATTCCAGAAAAAAAAATTAAATGAAGAAAAAATTAAAAAACAGATAGAAATTGCTGCTGATGAACTATCCCACGAAAATAAGGGGGATGATAAAAAAAAGTCCCAAACCAGTTAGAAAATGAAGGAAAAAAGAGAGGGATGAAACTTAAAACCCTCAACAAAGAGGAACAAAAGGTTGAAGCCATAGAAGAAGAAGTGGACGTCAAAAAACTCTTGAAAATGAAGGGAAAAAAGAAAAATCGCCGTTACGGTACGAGAGTTGATTCAAAAACACAGAAAGGGCGTTATATCAAAAGTAAACTTCCCAAAAACTCTTCTGGTGATGTTGCAATTGACGCAACACTACGAGCTGCTGCTTTAAGCTCTAAAGGAAAGATTAAGGTAAAAAGTGAAGACTTGCGTCATAAAATTCGTAAACATGGTGCTAAAGCTTCTATAGTCATGTTAGTGGATATAAGTGGGTCAATGTTTTCTGATAAGAAAGCTAACAGATTAAAAGGAATATTAAATAGTGTTATTGAGGACACTAATCGTCATCAGGACAGAATTAGTGTGATAGGGTTTAAAGGAGAAGAAGCAGAGATAATTATCCCCACCACCCGCCGGGCCACATCCTTTAGAGAACAAATAGAAAATATCCGAGTTGGAGGAACAACTCCACTTGCCGCCGGAATGAGAAAAAGTTATGAACTTCTTAAAAAAGAGAAATTAAAGGATGAATTCGTACCTATGCTGCTCATACTCTCTGATGGCATGCCCAATGTTGCTTTAGAGGACGGCCCTATTAAAGATGCCCTTAACATTGCAGAGAAGATTAAAGAAAAAGAAATTCACACTATTGTAATAAACTTCGAAAGATCAGTACGTTATGGTCATGAAGTGAACATGGAACTTGCACTGGCAGCTGGTGGCCGTTATTATGATTTAGAAGAATTGAAGGATCCTGGAATGGTTGTTTCAAAAATATTAGATTTTGAACGTGAAAATCTGTAACAGATTTTACCTGAAACAAAATGGAATGGAATAGTCTAATTAATATTAGTAAATTTGACAAAAAACACGCTTCTATGATTTTTTTTTACTTTTCAATATTTATTAAGTTATAAATAGGAAATAAACTGGAGATGATATTCGATTATTTTAACTTTCCTTTTTTTACATAAAATCAAATAAGAGAATTTACAAAATATTAAAGACAAAGGTATTATTAGAAAGTTAAAGTTCATATTTGGAAATTTTTTACTTACCAGCGAACAAAACGGTGATTTTGGTGGCAAAACAAAGAATCCTTCTAGTGGAGGACGATGCAATCGAAACCATGGATATAAAGCGGACCCTAGAATCATTTGGTTATGAGGTTCCTTGCACTGCTTCACGTGGTGAAGAGGCTGTGGAAAAGGCACGAAAAGAATTACCTGATCTTATTTTAATGGATATAATATTGAAAGGTGAGTTAAATGGCATAGAAGCTGCTAATGAAATAAATGAATTAGAAATTCCCATAATTTATTTAACAGCTCATTCTGAAGAGGATACAGTTCAAAAAGCAAAAGTAACTGGACCTTATGGTTATTTAATCAAACCTTATGATCCTTTTGAACTAAGATACGCTATTGAGCTTGCTCTTTATAAAAATCAGATGGAAAAAAAGTTGAAAGAAAGTGAAAAACGTTACAAATCTATTGTAGAGACTGCAAATGAAGGTATATGGGCTACAGATGCTAATTTCAATATAAATTATGTTAACCCAAAATTAGCTGAAATGTTGGGTTATACTATGGAAGAAATGTTAGGAAAACATGTGACATTCTTCATTTTTGAAGAAGATATTCCAGAAGCCGAAAAACATATTGAAAAACGAATTAAAGGGCATCCTGAAACTTATGAACGAAGATTTAAGCATAAAAATGGTTCTGAAGTTTCCACAATCATCTCTGTAACTGCATTAATGGATGATAATGGGGATTTTGTCGGTTCATTTGCCATGTTCACAGATATTTCTCATCGCAAAAAAATGGAAAAAGAGCTTAAAAATAGGGAAAGTCAATTAAATGCCATAATTGATGGCTCCCCAGTTCCACAATTTGTAATAGATACAAATCACCGTGTAATGTATTGGAACAAAGCAATGGCAGATTATAGTGGAATCTCATCTGAAGAAATAATTGGAACTAATAACCATTGGAAAGCATTTTACAGTGAAAAAAGACCTTGTTTAGCTGATTTGATGGTCCAAGGAAATTTAGATCAACTTAATAAGTTTTATTCAGGTAAATTCAAAGAATCTGAACATTTAAAAGATGCATATGAAATTGAAGATTTCTTCCCTCATGTGGGTGAAGGAAAATGGTTACACCTCACTGCAGCTGCAATTAAGGATTCTGAAGGAAAAATCATTGGATCTTTAGAAACTATTAAAGATATCACTGTTCGTAAAATGGCTGAAAAATCTGCAATAGATCAATATCGTTTTTTACAACATTTAATAGACACCATACCTTACCCTGTGTTTTATAAAGACATGAATTATGTATATATGGGTTGTAATAAGCGATTTGAAGAGATAATTGGATTGCCTAAGGATGAAATTGTGGGAAAAACAGTTCATGATATCACTCTAAAGGAATCGGCTGACATGTCTCATGAAAAGGATAAAGAACTATTTAAAAATCCAGGTTCACAGTTCTATGAGGAATATGTTCCATATGCCGATGGCACTATGCATTTAGTACTTTTTAATAAAACCACATTTCAAAATGAAAAAGGCCAACTTGCCGGTATAATTGGAATAATGGTGGATATAACTGAACGCAAAAAAACCGAAAATGCGTTGAAAGAAAGCGAAGAAAAGTTTCGCGTGTTAGCAGATAATATTCCAATATCTATAGTTGTCTATCAAAGGGATAAAGTGGTTTATGCCAATGATTTTGCAGTACAGATGAGTGGATACAGTAAAGAAGAACTGTACACAATGAATTTGTGGGATAATTTCTATCCTGATGATCAAAAATTGATGATGGGAAGTATAAAGGCAAGACTAAAGGGAGAAAAAGTCCCAAACAGATATGAAGTTAGATTTATAACTAAATCTGGCGATGTTCGTAACATTGACCTTTCAGCAGGATTTATCATCTACGATGGCCAACCAGCAGATTTGATAACATTAACAGACATCACTGAACGTAAAGATGCGGAGAGAGATCTTCAAATTAGTCAGTTTTCTATTGAAAATGCTTCTGATGAAATCTACTGGGTAGATATGGATGGTGATTTTATTTATGCTAATAAATCTGCTTGTGACTCTTTAGGTTTTTCAAAGGAAGAAATTTTGTCTAGGAATGTTTTTGATGTTGTCCCTGATTTTAGTCAGGAAACATGGAAGAATTTTGCTGAAGATTTGCGTTTGAAAGGTTCATTTTCCTTTGAAACTCGTCATAAAACTAAGGATGGAAGGATTTTCCCGGTAGAGATAAATTCCAATTACATGAATTTTCATGGAAAAGAGATGATATACACATTTTCTAGGGATATTTCTCAACGTGAAAAAGTTCTAAAATCGTTAAGAGATAGTGAAAGTAAGTTTAGATCATTTACTGAGAATTCGTTGGATACTATCATGCTTTTTGATTCAGATTTAAGGCATTTGTATGTCAACCCCAATGCAGAAAAAGTGACAGGGATTCCAGCTGAGGATTTTATAGGTAAAACTCATAAAGAGCTTGGGTTTCCGAAGGATATGGTTGATTTATGGGATGATGCTTTGCATAATGTTTTTAAGACTGGTGAAAATGGTAGGATTGAATTTGAACTTCCTTCAGGAG
>DUPR01000048.1 GCA_012838205.1 Methanobacterium sp. | reverse complement strand
TAATGGATAAATTACAAATTTCAAGTTATTTAATATTCATCATCTCAGTGGCAAGTATCGCATATGGCCTCCTGTTTAACCCAGCCAACTGGGTAGTTTACGGAATTTCCATTATATTCATACCTTCTGGAATACTCTCCTTTGGATTGATAGTAATGAAAAAAGGTTCGAAAGAGGAAGAAGAAGACAAAACCAGGGAACCCTTTATCGGATACTGAGAATTAAAAAAAATAATAGGACTAACTAAACGGTGATCATATTGAATCTTATGGCAAACATTCTGTTAAACGTTCTCATCGCGTTCCTGGTGGGGAGTGTCCTTTTTGGATTCCAGAGGAAAATTATGGCCAGAATACAAATGAGACCAGGACCTCCTGTCATTCAACACCTCCTACACACATTCAAATTTTTCGTAAAGGAATCATCATTCCCTAAAACTGCGGCAATGCCTTTTTATATAGCCATAACTGCAATGTTATGTGTTATATGGGTTTCTGCTGTCATTGTTGGTCCAGTTACCCAAGGTTCACTGCTACTGATCTTTGCAATTTACGCTCTACACAAGATTGTGGAACACAATGCAGGTTCATCCTCAGGCTCACCTTATGGTAAATTAAGTTGTGTGAGAGCAGTTTTCTCAGCAGCAGCCGAGGTCCCCTTATTTGCAGTGCTCATCATAATCTACTTCAAAACTGGAACCATGGACATATCCCAGATTGTTAGTTTCCAAACTACTAATGGTCCCTTAATATATAGCATACCACTGGCAGCAGCCATGTTTTTTGTATTGATTTTGTCAAAAGCACCCTATTCCCCTTTCGCCATAACCAAGGGTAAAGATATTATTTCAGGTTACGAAACTGAGCATTTCGGATTACTCCGGGGTTATTTGATGATTTCAGAATCAATAGCATGGTACATGCTTCTGTGGGTGTTTTTAACAGTTTTCATTGGAGGTCTCAATCCATTACTGTACTTAGTAGGAATGGTTATTTTATCAACAGTAGTGGCTTTTATAAACGCCACAACTCCAATCCTAAACCCAAATCATTCAATTATGATGCAAGCCAGTTTAGCATTAATCGGAGTAGTAGGTTCCTTAATTCTACTACTATAACTTAAGGAGAATAATAAAAATGGAAATTAAAGAAAATGACACATTGTTCCTCATGACGCTGGCAACCTTTGGAGCGGTTCTAGCCAGTGGTTTGGCAGTTTTATTACAGTGGATCATAGTTTTACCTCTAACCCTGGCGGTTTTAATATTGATGATATTAACTTATCTCCTTTATAAAAAAAGAGTAATACACTTATCCGAAAGTGGCGAAATCTGGGTGATGATATTAACCCTTTTAGCTTTCATAGCATCCTTTATTTACCTTTATCGTCCGATTTAATGGTGATTTAATGAGTGAAACAATTTATCTCCTTTACATACTTTCATTTGTACTGGGATCAATCCTAGGATTAGTATTGAGTTATAAAAAATATAAGGCCCCCTATGCTATTGGAAATATAGACATATTAGCCTTAATATCATCTGTAGTCGGCTGGTTTATGGTACTTAATAGCATTTTAATCCCTTTTATAACATCATATATCACCATAACCATTGGTGTGTTTTTATTAGCACTGGTTTTAGGGATGAGACCAGGTTATGGTAGAAATGAAACATTTATTGGTATAATAATTGCTGGTACTATCTGGATAATTAGGACGGTGATCCTTTGAAAAATGAGAATGTGGGAAAAGATTCCAAGGAAAAAATTTCCCACGAAGATAAGGTGCTTCGGACAATGAAGATGCGCATCATCGACAGTTATCGTTGGAGAGTGGACATTATTGAACCATTTTCAAAAGAATTTGGTATCTCTGAAGAAGATTTTAAAGAAATGTTGATAAAGAGGTTAGATATGGCCAGTTTAGAAGCCCTTCACGCTCGTTATGAATCATCCCAACATTACTGTATTAAAGAAAAAGTGCATGCTGATTTAAAATTGTGCTGGCTTTCTGATGTTATGAACATATTAACCAATGAACAAACTGAAAAGATCAAAAATAAACTTGCATATGAAATTTTAACCCAAGGAAAATCATATGAAGAAGCCATTGAAGATGGTAGGAAAGATTTACTGGAATATTTAATGAGATAAATAGAGGTAAAGCAATGTTAGATGCCCTTAAAGATGTTGTAAGGAAAAGTTCAATTCATGTATGTCTTATTAACACTGGAGGATGTAATGGCTGCGATATTGAAGTGGTAGCCCTATTATCACCTCGATACGACTTAGAACAATATGGAATATACGTGCATAACAACCCCCGTGAAGCTGATGTGTTACTAATTACTGGAGCAGTTTGTGAGCAATGGAAAGAAAACTTGCAAAGAATTTATTCTAAAGCACCGGAACCTAAAGTTGTGGTGGCAATCGGAAACTGCCCACTGACTGGAGATGTGTTTAACCAAGAAGGATCAAGCGTTTATGCCCCAGTATCAGATTTCATACCAGTGGATGCGGAAATACCAGGTTGTCCTCCACGACCTGCAGAAATTTTAGCAGCAATCTTGGCAGTGGGGCCAGATGCCATTGCAGCCAAAGGGAGGCAGAAACCATGATACTTCCAATAGGACCTATACACCCCGGATTAAAGGAACCTGTACGTTTAAAGCTTGAAACACAAGGTGAAAAAGTTATTAGTGCAGAGATCGATTTTGGATATGTTCATCGTGGCATAGAAAGAGTAATGACAGGAAAAACATGGCAAAAAGGCATATATCTCTCAGAGAGAGTGTGTGGAATATGTTCTTATATTCACACCCAGACATTCGCAGAGACCTTTGAAAAAATCGCAGGGGAAAGAGTTCCATTAAGAGCACAATACTTAAGATCCCTAACCAATGAACTGGATAGAATACAAAGTCACTTTATTGCTAACTCAACTTACTTTAAGGCTATTGAGCACGAAACCTTGTTTATGTACATGTTACACTTGCGAGAACCCATAATGGATGCTATTGAGTTATTGACAGGTAACCGTGTGAATATGGGCTGGAATGTTGTGGGGGGCGTTCGAATGGACGCTGAAGAAAAACACCTTAACAGCATATATCAGATAATTAAAAATTTAGAAGAAGAATACGATAAATATGTTGAAATGTTCGAGGAAGGTCCACTTTTAGCCCTCAGATCAAAAGATGTGGGCAAAATGAGCAAGAAAGATGCAATTAAAGGTCGTGCTGTTGGACCAATCGGAAGAGGTTCCGGCCTCAAACATGATGTTCGTGAGGAACATCATACCTATAAGGATGAATTTGACTGGAAAGTTATCTGGAGAAAAGAAGGGGACAATTACGCCCGGACTATGAACCGTTTTGATGAAATCACAGAATCCATCAAAATTATCAAACAAGTTATAGAAAACATACCCCCGGGAGATGTACGTAAAAAAATAACGATCCCAGCCGGATACGCTGATTGGAGAAATGAAGCACCACGAGGAGAAGTTGCTTACATGGCTGAGACTAATGGAAACCTCATACAAAACATCTCCATTAGAACGCCCAGTATCATGAACATCGATGTTTGTGGAAAGTACATGTTACAAGATGTTGCAACAGTTGCTGATGCAGTGGCTACTTATGCCAGTGTCGACCCATGTGTAGCTTGTACTGAAAGAGTGATAATTCTTAATGAAAAAGGAGAAAAAAAGGAGTTTGATGGACTTCATACAGTTAAATATCTCCAATAATAGTAAATCTAAAAAAAAACTGACGAATTTGAATAATTAAATTAGAAAATATATTTTCCAAGAAAAAGTTGATGCCTATGTCATCAGTAATCTGGTATCTTTATGAATTTGCCCGAAAATCATGGGCTGAAAGTTTCGCTGTAGCTAAAACTAATGCTGAAATTGTGGAAGCACCTGAACGTTTCCGTGATTTTCCCCAAGTTTTCCCAGAGTATTGTATAGCGTGTGGAGCATGTATTGCAGCGTGTCCCGCACCTCATGCTATTAAACTTGTTAGAAGTGAAGATAATGCTGAGGAAGAAGGGCAAACATACCCTGTTATAAATAACCGAGGTTGTATTCGCTGCGGATTCTGTGCAGAAGTGTGCCCAACTGATCCGAAAACACTTACTTGTGGTGAGAACCATCTTATCCGTGAAGATTTCACAATTTTGCCCACGGAAAAGATGTTTGTTATTGATGATTATCTTTGTATCCGATGCAAAAAGTGTTTAAAGGCTTGTCAGGTTGAAGGTGCTATTGTTGAGGAAGATAATAAAATTGTCATCGATCAATCCAAGTGTATTGCTTGTGGAGATTGTCTAGATAGTTGTCCAGTGAAAGGGGCAATAAAGGGAATCTACATTGACCATGTTCAGGAACAAAAAGATATTATCAAAATCATTGTTAACTCTCTTGAAGAGAGTATAGAAGAAAAAAGAGATGACATCACTCATTTACAAGAGGATGAGATTTATAGATTTGATTTTGACATAGGCGAATTGGTAGAACGTGCCAGATCCATACTCTCAGACGATGATATAATTCTGGATATATTCCAGAAAATCACTGACCGGCTGAAACTGCGCATAGTCACATGGGATGATGAAAAATGCAAACATTGCCAATTATGTGTCAATGAATGTCCATCCGGAGCCATAACCTATAATGAAGAAGAAAATAGAGTTATAAGAGATGCTGAAAAATGTCTCCGCTGCAGTACTTGTTACCAGACTTGTCCATTTGGTGTGGCAGGTTATTTCGTTGCCAGATTCCTATTAGACCCCGTGTCTCTAGACACTGGCGTTATTCATGTCACAGTTAAACCATCTCAGTTACCTATAGGAGCTGATTAAAATTCCCACTGCATCAGATACCCCTGAAAAATTAAAAGAAACAAAAAAAGCCTACAAACCACTCCGGGATGTGGAAGTAGAATACGAAATTGACCATGAAAAATGTGCTTCTTGCAGTGAGAGGCCATGTCTTAAAGCCTGCCCAGTAAATGCTGTTCATGAGGTCCTGCCAGATAATCATATAGAAATTGATGATAAATGTTTTGGATGTGTTCTTTGCAGGAATTCCTGTCCGTATGATGCTATAAGCATGAAAACTACCCTATCCAAACCCCGTAGAGAGAATGTTCCTAATATTAACACTAAATTATGTCGACAGTGCGGTGCGTGTGTTGATGCTTGTCGTACTGGGGCTATTCATTTTATCTCTTCTGGCAAAGAAGAAGCTCATTGTGAAATAGATGAAGATAAATGCATTCGTTGCGGATATTGTTCCCGTGTTTGTCCCACAGAAGCCATAAAATATGGTGAAATTCTCCCTCGTTCAGTAGTTGGTGGTAAAGCCATTGTGGTTAACGACAAAAAATGCATTGGATGTATGACTTGCACCAGAGTCTGCCCATCCAAGGGTGCAATTAATGTGGCAAAAATGAGTAAATTACCTTACATAAATCCTTCTTACTGTGCAAGGTGTGAGGAGTGTATGAACACTTGTCCCTCCACCGCAATCAGATATTCATCTCGTAAAAGAGCCTATGAAAGATATAATAAGATAAAAACTATGGATATTGTTTCGGAACTCCTGGAGAAGGAAAGCAAAAAATTATCCCAAGAAAGTGTCAAGATAAATTCTATTCTGAATGACATCACCCGTGAAGTGAGTTACAGTACCGAAGAACCTGAATTCAGCAAAGATGTTACAAATCTGGTTAAAACTGAGATAAAGGCACTTGTAGGCGATAAACTTGATATTGGAGATGTTTGTGAGATCATTCAGGCTACTTCACCCCATCGAGAAATAATGGTGAGTGAAGACACTTGTATTGGCTGTGGAGCTTGCATAAAAGAATGTCCAGTAGAATGCATTGAATTAGAAATGCCTTCACCAATTCATATTGGAGAGGATTGTGTTTACTGTGGTCAATGTGTTGAAACTTGTCCTTTCCAAGCCATCACCCTAAAAGAAGAGTCTTTCCGAGTGGAAGGCGGTCGTATTATCTTTGAAAGACGAGACATTGCTGGGCCTTCTGAAGGAGAAGTGATTATTGATTCTTTGGCTTGTCAAAGATGTGGGGTGTGTGTGAATAAATGTCCAGTAGATGCAATGACCCTTGAAAATGACGAGGTTAAGGTGGATCATGACAAATGTATCTTTTGTGGGGAATGTCAGAGAATATGCCCTACAAGAGCAGTTGAACTCCGCCCTAAAGATACATAAAATTCATTTTGGAATATAATGGTAATCTGATGGTCCAAAGGGAGGATGTCAATTGGGTAATAAATTCTTTGTTTCTGACTGTGAAGGGCCGATATCTTTAAATGACAATGCTTTTGAACTGGCAGGACATTTTATAGATGATGGTGAAAAATTTTTCCAGATTATTAGTAAGTATGATGATATTTTGGTGGATGAAATAAAAAGACCAGGATATAATGCTGGTGATACTCTAAAACTTATATTACCATTTTTAAAGGCATATGGCGCTACTAATAAGGGAATGGAGGAATTTTCATCCAAAAATGTTTTACTGGTGCCTGGTGCCATGGAAACTCTCGGCCAAGTAAATAGAACCATGCCCTCCTTTATTGTCAGCACCAGTTACGAACCATATATCCGGGCTCTTTGTGATTTAACTCATTTTCCCTTTGATCACTGTTACTGTACACGTTTAGATCTGGAAAGTCACTCCTTAAATGAAGCAGATGAATTTAAGCTTAAAGAATTCCATTTATCAATCATGAAAGACCCTGAATTTGAGAACTTAGAACGCATTTTCTGGCAAGAAATTCCAAGGATGGAAATTGGTTCCTTGTTTAAGGAAGTTAAACCAGTTGGGGGAGAAGCAAAAAAAGAGGCAGTGCAAGATATTATAAAACAAAATAATTTCGAACCCCAAAACTTGATCTATATTGGTGATAGTATAACCGATGCTGAACCCCTACGCTTCGCCAGAGAAAACCATGGCTTGGCAGTATCATTTAATGGCAATAAGTATGCACTTAAAGAGTCATCAATAGCCATAATTTCGGATAATACACTTATAACTTCTATAATAACTGACCTGTTCAATCAGTATGACAGTGAAGTTGTGCTGGAATTTGCCAGTTTATTTGGAGAAAATCCCCAAGATACATTGGCAAAATTTGATGTTAAACAAGAACTAGCCATGGAACTGGACAAAACCAACACCAGAATAGAACTAATTACATCTGAAAATTTGGAAGAATTGATCAATGACAGTAGTTTATTCCGTAAACAAATAAGGGGAGAATCAATAGGAGGCCTAGGGTAAATGGTTAATGTTTTAAAAAATCCTTCTTGCGAAAAAATTGAGGATACCTATGCTGAGGCTTTTAATGGAATATGCTGCAGAGTCATTGTCACCGCTGATGATGAGGAAACCCTAAAAAGAGCAGCCTATGATGCCACATCCACACCAGGAACAGTTATTGGCCGAGTAGAAGGGGGCATAGAATGCTGGTTAAATGAAAATCAGACCCCTGACGGCCGTAAAGGGGCGATAATCCATTTTTGGTATGATAAAGAGGATCCAGAAAAATTCGAAAAGGAACTTTCCTACCGCATCAGGCAAGATATATTGGTGAAACCATTCACATCTATTTTTGATGCATCAATCAATCCTACCGGTTACATTAACACATTAAAACATGTGGGCCACTGT